>OMYH01000096.1 GCA_900315255.1 uncultured Eubacteriales bacterium
TCATCGTCAAACGCTGACAAACTCATTTGTTTATTCATGCTTTTATTATATCATAAACCGCCAATTTACGAAACATATTTTTGTGCGGTATTGCCTTAAGAAAAATTCATAATGAACCGGAAATGTTTGCTCAGTTGACAGATGATGAAACCTTAACCATGTACTCATGGGACAGAGGTCGTATAGAACGAATAGATTGTCTGAGACATGGTCTTAATTATGCGCAATTCGTATTATTGACAAAAAATCATTTTAACCGTGATCATTTTCTGATAATGTGCAAACTTAAGGGATTATTTCGTTATGACATACTGTTTTATGACTGCGATGAAAGTTTACCTGAAAGAATAAAAGATTATATGTCTGAAAATACAGAATATGATAAATTTGCTGTTGTAAGCCGTATAGACCTTCGTTCATACTTCCCGGACCATGCGGTATGGATAAGAACGGAAAAAATAGACTTTGAGGCAGTTAATTCAAGGCTGTTTAGATATCTTTGTTGTGAACCTGCGGAGTATTTTTCCTGGTACACTGAACGCATGGACAGAGAAGATGATGATGTAATTCCGTTTTATAAGGTCATTTTTCTTGATGTTGATGGTGTTCTGAATGATGAAGGTGATGAATATTCAAAGGGAGTAATAATTGATAAGAATATGGTCAAGCGTCTCGGAAAGATAGTTGAAGCAACAGATGCTGATGTTATCCTTTCAAGCTCATGGAAACGCGGTTACAAAACCTTTGTTAAAAACGGATTCAAAGCAGAAAAGAATTATGAAGAGTTTTCCAACCTATACGAATCATTGAAAGCTGAGGGTATTACAATACAAGGGATAACACCGATAAGCTCGGAATCCGGTGTCAGAGCACGCCCTTTTGAAATACGGGAGTGGCTCATGAAGTACCACAGAATATTCTCTTATGTAATTCTGGAGGATGACAACTTCTGGGACTGGGGATTTCTACAGAGGAATGTTGTTTCTACTGTAACCATAGACCAGTCGCGCGATGAATATCATCAGTTGGTGAAAGGTCTGACCGATGAACATGTAAAAAAGGCTATCGCCATCCTTAATGAACGCAGTGCATTTCCGTATTATTGGAAGGAGTGAAGCCATTACAAGAAGATGCAGAATAACACAGGATGTTCCCAAGCGTTTATGATTTATTATAATCGTATGTTTGACATTACCTGAAAAATTATATATACTATCCCTGGAGGGAGGGGTATTTGCATGGTATTTTTTATTGCCGACACTCATTTCGGACACAAGAACGTACTGAAACTCTGCAACCGTCCGTTCGATACTATTGAGCAGATGAATGAAACTATTATAGAAAACTGGAACAGGCGCGTAGCGGGGCGTGATTCCGTATATGTGCTCGGAGATATGTTTTTCCGTTGCGAAGACCCGGAAGCCATACTCCGACGTCTGCATGGCAAGAAGCATCTGATCATCGGAAATCACGACAGTTCGTGGATAAATAAGATGGATACCGGTAGGTATTTTCAGAGTGTTGAATTGATGGAAGTGATTTCGGACGGCGCACACGCCATGACACTTTGCCACTATCCACTTCTTTCATGGAAGCACTCAAAGACATCGTATATGATCCACGGACATATCCACGCAAATACGGATATGGATTTCTGGCCGCTGATTGCGACGCGTGAAAAATTACTTAATGCCGGAGTAGATCTGAACGGTTTTCAACCGGTACCCTTTGATGAGCTACTCGCAAATAATATTCGATTTAAAAAGGAGCACCTAAAATGAATGTCTACATAACAGGTGATACGCATGGAAACTTTCTGCGTATAGATAATTTCTGCCGAAAAATCAATCCTGAACCGGACGATGTAATGATAGTTCTTGGAGATGCAGGGCTAAACTATTACGGTAACAACTCGGACAAGCGTAACAAACATCGCGTGTCTCAGTTGCCGATCACGTTATTTTGTATTCACGGCAATCATGAAATGCGTCCCACCGACGTTCCGGGATACCTGACTAAAGTTTTTTTCGGGGGAACGGTATGGTACGAAAGGAATTATCCGAATATCCTTTTTGCTAAAGACGGAGAGATGTACGAATTCGGCGAGTACAGATGTATTGTTATAGGCGGTGCATACAGCGTGGATAAGTGGTACAGACTTGAGCACGGTTATAATTGGTTTGCAAACGAGCAGCCCGATGATAGAATAAAAGCATATGTAGAAAAACAGCTTGCTGACAACAATAATACAATTGATATTGTTTTGTCTCACACCTGCCCGTTAAAATATGAGCCTAAAGAGGTTTTCCTCTCGTGTATTGACCAAAGCAAAGTCGATAAATCTACCGAACAATGGCTTGACACAATAGAAGATAGGATCGATTATCGAAAATGGTATTGCGGTCATTACCACACAGCAAAAAAGATAGATAAAATACAGTTTATGTATGAAGATATAGACGTTTTACAAATCTGAGAACAAACGATTCTTTAGTTAACAGCATGATCCGTTTCAGCCTGAGTGGTCACAATTCCAATCAAATGATATTACAATGAAAAACGGAATCAGATCATCTATATAGATACAATATAGTTATAAGTGCTTTTTAAGGCAATACCGCACAAAGATAGTGCCGCAGATGCACCGCCAATTTTTTCGTCATAATGTGCAAAACGAGTGCAGTTAACCTGACGGTTATCAAGCGGTGCAAGCAGATATTGTGCTAAGCCGTAAGGCGTTCTTTGTGCGGTGTTGCCTTAAGTCTCTTTTGATATATGTCATAGTATTTACCGCTTGGATAATAAACGATTGAATAGTTATTTAGTTAAACCTTAGAGTCTAACGGTTTAATTTTCATAAATGTATGTTATTGCATGATATGATGATAGTTTGATTGAAAACTTATTAAAAATCTCGCCGAAGTTTTCAATGAGGTGGTAAAATGGAGATCCAAAGGGACAGATATTTGCAGCAAATAATTGATTATATGTGGGACAAACAGGTCAAGGTCATCACAGGTATCCTGCTTATCAGTGTATGCTCCGTCAGCATCCACGCTGCGGACGATGCAGAGCTGATCTGTCCGAAGGCGCAGGCATGACAGTTCAATAATACAAAAACCCGACACCACTGCCAGACATAAACTGACAGACGTGTCGGGTTATTTATTTTGTAAATGAGTATGTTCTGATATGCTGACGGATATCAGCTCCGGCGGCAAGATAACGCAGAAGTATTTCCGCACAGGCGCGGCTGTCGCTTGATGCCTTGTGATGATCAAGGGCTATGCCGTAATAGTCGCACATATCGTTCAGCTTATGACTTATTCCCGAAAGCAACCGTCTGCCGGTCTGTACGGTACAGACATACCGGACATATGGCTTCCACTGGATATCATAATCTCTCAGGCACTTTTTCAGAACGCTCAGATCAAAAACGGCATTATGTGCAACGATCATTCCGCTTGACATATATGGTTCTATTTCCTGCCATACCTGCGGGAAAGTCGGCGCGTCTTTTACAGTATCCTCGCTTATCCCTGTGAGCTGAATATTAAAATAATCAAAATGCGTTTCAGGATCAACTAACGAATAATAGTCATCAACTATTTCTCCGTTTTCAATTATAGTTATTCCGATCGCACTCATACGGTTATTCTGATAATTAGGCGTTTCCACATCAAACACTATAAATCTTGACATATTTTTTCTCCCTGTTATTCAAGAGCCTCACTCAGACTATGCGACACTCCTCTTGGTCCCCTGACAGCATTAATCCCATATTCATTAAGGATGCTGAAGGTAAATCTGTCCGGTTCATATTCCTTCTGTAATCTAATTTTCATCAGAGATTTTATCTTTACATTACCGTCATCATATCTGAACGGAATATCTGTTTCTGTAACAATACATTTATAAAGAATAGCGGAAACCGGAGCAGCAACATACATAAAAACAGTGTCGCCCTTTTTTATTCCTGCGCCCTGTTTCCAGTCTATTTCATCAGCATTTTCAAAAGCCTGTTTAATATCATAGTATTTCGGATTAGCCGGAATGATCCATTCCTTCGGCGGTCTGACTTTTTGCTTTTTCTGTTTTGATGCTGTTACCATATAGCTTTCATTCAGCCAATTGCAAATATCATCAAAAGGGACTGACCCGTCAAGAAGAATTGACACCCAATTTCCACGGCTGATATGATACCCTCTTAAATATTCGGGCTGACGAATAAGCATATCAACAAGAAGCGGATCGGACAGCTTGACATTGAGAATATCGACAACCTCATCACTATCAAGTCCGAGCTTCCTTTTACACACACTCATAATAATGCTAAACCATTTTTTATTATCAGAATGACGGAAAATCGCATATTCAGGAAAACGGTTCCATAAATACTCCGGTTCAGATTTATACTTTTCTTTGACGAATTCAATTATTCTTTCTCTGAGAGTCATAATCAATCTCCTTCTTCTGAACTCTGTAAATAAACCTGATGCAAAAAACTACACTTCCGTTTTCACTTTCTCCATTAGTAGTAAAACCGTAGTATTCCTACTGTACATCTATCTAAATCTGAAAAAATATGCCCCATTTCAGCGAAGAAAAATGATTATAAAAATGTCCTGCCGTGGCAGATGAACATTACTTTTATCATAGAATTTTCCTTTCTCAAATTGCTGTAAAAAGGCATAAAATGCCGCATTTTGCGAGGGTGTCGGGGATTATAGTTACTTTGACAGAATGGGGCAAAAAGTACAATTCTTTGCAAAACGGGGCAAATCTGGGAAGCCGTTAGTAGTAAAATAGTAGTAAAACGAGGGATGGGTTACTACTAAAACTTTTCATACACATCATCAATGTGAATAGTATAATCTAAACTCTTTCATCAGTAATAATATGTTCTATTCCACAATGCTCAGATTGCAGATAAGCCTTCATAAATGACGGAAATGCCTTATAATTATCAAGTTCATTTATTGGAATCCAATGCATTGTTTCTTTTACACCCATAACATAACTATTGCTGTTCAGTTCTTTTGTACCTCTCGGCTTCATAACAAAGTATAAAGCTATTTCATGGCAATCCATGTTTTTAAGGGAGCCTCTGTTATCGTTAAAAAAATTCTCATGAATTATTGCAAGATGATCTACATCATATTCGACACCTGTTTCTTCAAAAACCTCTCTTTTAACTGCACCCTCAGCTGTTTCTCCCATGTGTACTGCTCCGCCTATAGAATAGAAATAATCGTCTATTTCATTTTTTGCGAACAAAATGCACCCTTCTTCTACAATAATTGCAGCTGCACGATATCTGAACCACTTGCCATCATTTGTAAAAAAACAATTATATTCCATATTATCATCTCCAAATTCGCTCTACACCATTATACCACACCCCATACGTCCCCGGCTACCCCTTTTAGCAATTCCAAAAAGGAAAAAGCCCCGCACTATGCAGGGCAAAACGTGAAAGTCGTTATTAGCTTAACAATGCTATACTGTAACAGTAAACACGTCCTGATATATCAGATCTGCTTTGGGAATTCCCTACTTCTTCTCAATGACGATAAACGGAATCTTTATTTCTGCTTCGGTCAGCCCTGCATGAACTCCGGGCATTTCCTGTGCCTCAAAATGGGTATTGAATATGCTCTTGTCAGAGATCGCCAATGCAATATAATCACCGATCATATCTTTCAGTCCATCACGATCATTTCCCATTCCGAACAATTTTTCGGAAAGAGCCTCATCTTTTGTCATCAAAACAAAGGAATCTCCAAAATACTTGTTGAAAATCTTTGGAAAGGTCTCCTTGAATTCATCTTTCACAAAGAGATTCAGTGTGCGCGGATCAAAAGAAGGCTGACGAACAAGACAGTGCATAATCTCAGGATAATCAAGCAGGCAAAAATTATTGCTGTCTATGTGACCATGATCCGCAGTGATCAGAAACAAAGTATCAGATAATCCCGATACCGTTTTCTCTGCCATTTTTTCAAGCTCTGTCACGATCCTGTGTGTTTCCAGACTTCCAGTCCCCCTCTTATGCATGGTACTATCTGGTTCGTTCCAATATGCATAAATGAACTTTCTTCCCGGTTCATGACATATCTTCTCCACATGGTTCAGGACTGCATCCGCGCTTTGAGGATACGGCGGCATAAATGGCATAGCGGCATATGCGCTGCCACCTGACTCCTTTATGATCTCGACGATATTTTTGTACGGAGTGTATCGAAATCCGACATTGTACTTCGCTGCGGGAGAAGCTTCCTCCAGCGAATCCTTCGCCCACCTCTTTTTTCCATGCGGATCAGTGACAGACGGAACAGCGTTTTCTTTTTCCTTTGGCTGTTCTGTGTTCAAAAAAACGGTCACGTTTTTATTGATCTGCGGATAGTAGATATCCCATCCCAGCCATCCGTGTTCATTCGGATATAATCCGCTGAGAATTGATGTCGTTGCAGCAACCGTTGTAGGTGGATATACGGAATCAAGTGTGCCAACCATATGGCTTCTGAAAAATCCGTTATTTTCAAGATGTCGCTCAACGATCGATGTTCCCATCCCGTCCAGAATAAGAAGCACCACATTCTGATACTCCCATTTCAGATACTTATCCGCAAGGGGAAGTGTCCCGGCTGTTGTCCGTGCGCCAAATCTCTTCAATATGGAATTGGACAGGTTCACAAGACAGTTGTTATAGTCCAGCAGAGTGGACCGTATATTTTTGCTCATTTCTAATCTTCTGCCTCCTTTAACAATAATGCTTTCCTTATATATGCGCCTCTGCAAATTACGAATCACTTTTCTGAACACACCAGATAACATTTTTAGCAGAAGCGGCGCTGCTCTCCTTATGATATCCCCCGTATACATTCACGAGCTTGTATCCGGTCAATTCCAGAAGGTACTTCATTTCCTGACGATACGTTTGACGCATTTTCAATGGGCGGATCCTTTCTTCAACTACATTACCGTTGCTGTCGAGAGTTTCAAATTTCCAATTCCCTCTCATGATCTGCGTATAAGGATCATAAGAAATCGCATTGTATATCTTCTCATGCCGCCCTTCCTTATTCGTGTATTCAAGGCGGAATGAATAATCCGTATCCTTTGTATTCATCTGCTGTGCCTGAAAAAACGGATGCGGATCAAATGTATTGAATGTAAGCATTCCGCCGTCAGACAAATTCTTACGGATGTTCAGAAGTGCCGCACGCTGTAATTCTGGCGTTAGCAGATGCATAAATCCACTGCGTGCAATGATAGCACATGAATACTTTTTATTGTTTCTGAACTCAGTCATATTTGCAGGAAAAATTTTAAGATGATAGCCTTTGCTCTTTGCCTTTTCATCCGCAACACGGCACATGGCTTCAGAAAGATCAATTCCGTCAGCCATTATTCCGTGCTCTGCGAGGTATAACAACACCGCCCCTGTTCCGCAGGCAATGTCTATTACCCCGCCGCCACCGTACTGTTTTGCAAAGTCCAGATAAAACTCCCGGAATCCTGCGTGGTCATCCTCGTCCTTATACATCTCATCCAGATATAGATCATAGTTTTCCGCTACATCATCAAAGTCATGCAGATCCATATTGTCAGCCTCCTATAGTTTTTCTTTTTTAATCCATTTCCGATTTTGCCCTCTACATTAGAGCGTGTTCACATAAAAAGAGCATCAAAAATCATTGCAAGCATAATTACAGACAGAAAAATAGAGTCCAGCTTATCATAGCGAGTACAAACCTTT
>OMYH01000038.1:0-3621 GCA_900315255.1 uncultured Eubacteriales bacterium
CTTGAAATACGTCAGTATTCCTGCGGATTTTTCGCACAATTTGCCTAAAAATCTGACGGCGCAACTTCGGCGCTCAATTTAATCAGTGTCTCCTTAATAGGTTGAACGCAAGTGATAAAGCAATATAAACCGAAGGAAAAACAGGTGTTAGAAATGAGTTCATTTGTTGATTTTAAAAACGTATATAAACGCTACAAAATGGGTGAGGTCACGATAACGGCAGTTGACGGTATCTCTTTTGAAATAGAGCAGGGCGAGTTTGCCGTGATAGTCGGCAGCAGCGGCGCAGGAAAAACAACCGTGCTGAACATTCTCGGCGGTATGGACAGCTGCGACGAGGGTACAATAAATGTCTGCGGGACAGATATCAGCCGCCTTGACGAGCATGATCTCGCCACATACAGACGGTACGACATAGGCTTTGTGTTTCAGTTCTATAATCTTGTGCCGAACCTTACAGCAAAGGAGAATGTCGAGCTTGCCTCGCAGATATGCAAAGACCATAAGGACGCTGTTCAGGCGCTTGCAAGTGTTGGACTGGCGGACAGGATAAATAACTTTCCCTCGCAGCTGTCGGGCGGTGAACAGCAGAGAGTATCTATTGCAAGGGCGCTTGCCAAAAAGCCTAAGCTGCTTTTGTGCGACGAACCTACCGGCGCGCTTGATTACAACACGGGCAAGCAGATACTGAAGCTTCTGCAGGATACCTGCCGCAGCGAGAAAATGACGGTCGTGCTTATCACACATAATCAGGCGATAACACCTATGGCGGACAGAGTTATCAAAATGAAAAGCGGTAAGGTCATAAGCAATGTTGTTAATGAGAATCCGACAGATGTTTCGCTTATTGAGTGGTGAGAAAAACAAAAAAATTTTCGGGAAGTTGCATATTCGTATGCAACTTTTTTGATTTTTTGGGGGATAGGTGAAAGGAGGGATAAAAATGATCTCAGTAAGCCGAAAACGAATATCCGTACCCTTTGAAGAGCGTGTTATCTGCTGTTACGGCGATAACGGAAAGGATACGGTAAGATTTGAGATAAACGAAAGCGATAGCTCCGACTGTAATTATTACCTTTATATTTTGTTTTCCGATGATCGTGTAAACAGCATTATGCTTGACAAAGATGATGACGTATGCGTCTGGAACATAAAGGCCGAGGATATTTTTACGTCAGGTATCGCATACATACAGATCAAATCTGTCGGAGATAACGCAGAGATATGGCACAGTCCGAAGGCCACCGTTGAATTCGCCGATTCGCTCGATATGAGAGATACCTCGAACTTTACGCCGTCGCTTTATCAGCAGCTTGACAATAAGGTTAACGAAGTATACTCACTTGCAGAGTCGTTCGGAGAATCGGTCAGAGAATATACTCAGCAGATAATCATGTCGCTTGCCGACAGTGATTATATCACACGTGCCGAAGCCGTAGAGCTTATCGATGAAACTATAGACGATCTGCTGCTGCCGCTCAACCGCCGTCTGGACGGTGAGAATCCTTTTTACGTCAATCAGGATTAATTAGGAATACTTGTCTGGAATCATGGTTTGTCGTGTCATGCGCGCAATTATTGTGAGGGATCAGGATTTGTTCTGTCATTTGTTGGATTAAACAGGACGTGAGTTCAATGTCAGAATAACAGTAAAGTAAGAATGCGTAATGTGAGCGGACACTGTCCGTCTGTACTGGTCAAAAATATAAAAAATGGCATTTACAAAGTGTTCAGATCATGGTATGATCTTACTATCATATTCATTAAGGAGGCATATTTATGAATCTGAAACAAAAAAAGCTGCTTAACTATGTTCTCACAGCAGTTATGGCGGCGATGATCTTTGTGACAACATATTTTCTGAAGATCCCTGTTACCACACCCGCTGGTCCGACTATGCTCAAAGTGAGTAATATCCTTATACTTCTCGCAGGAATCCTGTTCGGCGGTGTGTACGGAGGGCTTGCCGCAGGGATAGGCAGCGGATTGTATGACCTGCTCGATCCCGTGTATATTACAAGCGCTCCGCTCACGTTCGTGCGGTTCTTTATCATGGCTTTCGTCTGCGGAACGATCTCTAACTCGGGCAAGAGCAACGGCACGTCTTTCAGCAAAAACCTTTGCGGCACTCTTGTGGGCGCTCTGACATACTGGCTGCTGTACATATCCGAAAGCGTTATCAAGCTCATGATCGAAGGCAGCGCATTCGTTCCCGCACTCGCAGCCACCGCACCGAAAATGATAACCTCGGGCATTAATCAGGCTGTTGCTGTTATCGGCGCTATGCTGCTTATCATTCCGCTGAATAAGGCCCTGAAAAAGTATCTTCCGAAATTTTCGCAGGATAACAAGGAAAACGCTGAATAAAACACGTCACTCGGACTCAGCGCCGGATTTGCCTGCATCTTTTTGTCAAATTGCCTTTGCAGGTGTTCGCCTGCCAAAAAAAGAAGAGTAATCAACTTGTGATCTCCCGATCGTGTGTCGGGAGATCTTTTCTGATAATTTACACATTTATTACAAAAAAATATATATAAAAAGATAAAAAATAGCCGTTAAAAAAGTGTGAAGTATGTACAATCAACATATTGAGATTAAACAAAAACTTAGTTATAATATAATTATAATCAGAAAAAATGTAAGTTTAATTGGTCAAACTATCTGACGGAGGAATAAAAAATGAAGGTCATATCCCAAAAAATAGTAAGTATGCTGTTGATTGCTGTGAGTATAGTATCTGTTTTCTCGCCTGCTGCTTCGGCATATACGTCCGAATTCAACGAGGCGATTCTCGGCGATGCGAATATGGACAACAAAATAACGCTAAAAGATGCCTCGCTTGTGCAGCGAGCGTCTATCTTGCTTGAGGATTTTGACGATAATCAGGTCTTTCTTGCAGATGTGGACGGAGAATCGGGAATATCGCTCAAAGACGCATATATCATTCAAAGATATTCTCTCGGTATTAAAGCCGATTACCCGAAGAATCTGTCGGGAGCGTCAATAGGTGATACTGTTTATGTTTTTGAAGAAATAATCGATTCCGACAGCGATATTACTGATACAGACACCGATGAAACCGATACTGAAAATACCGATACAGCAGTATCAGATACAGAAGAAACCAACACAGATGTTCCCGAAACGGATACCGCAGAAACAGACAGCCTAATGTCCGACAGCGATGCCGAAGATACAGACAGTGTGATGACTGAAAGCGATACCGAAGATACAGACAGTCTGATGACTGAAAGCGATACCGAAGATACAGACAGCCTGATGACTGAAAGCGATACCGAAGAGACGGACAGCGATATAACCGAAACAGATACGGAAGATACCGAAAGCGACAAGCCTGTTATCGAATTGCCTTTGGAGCAGATAAACGAGGAGCTTAACGGCGGCTTTGAGTATGGCGGAGATATGCCCGACAGTTGGGAAAAATCGGGTGTACACATTGCAGTTTCTCGTGCGCAGGGCGAAGGCGTAAACGGTTCTGCTTGTTTGAAGATCAATAACAGTACTAAGGAACCACTGATTAAATCACGTCCTTCGGACTGAGCACCAAATTTGCTTGCATCTTTTTGTCAAATTGCACTCAAAATCCTTGAAATACGTCAG
>OMYH01000038.1:3632-38231 GCA_900315255.1 uncultured Eubacteriales bacterium
CCTTGAAATACGTCAGTATTCCTGCGGATTTTTCGCACAATTTGCCTAAAAATCTGACGGCGCAACTTCGGCACTCGATTTAATCAGTGTCTCCCTAATTATGTCGGAATGGGAATTCGCAGGGTCAGCGGATTGAAGCCGAACACGGACTATAAATTCACGGTGAAGGTCAGGATTAATTCAGTAGTAAAAGAAAAGAACCTCAATGGTGCTGCGGTTGACGTCGGACCGTTCACTCAGCATTATTACTCAGAATTAAAAAATGAAGACGGTTCGGTCGAACAGGCAAAAGGGTATATGATGTATACCACAGAAAACTGGTTTGACGGTACTTTTGACTGGCGTGAAGTAACCTGTTATTTTGTATCGGACCGCAAGGGCAGAGCGGATATTCTGCTGTATCTTGAAGGCAAGGGTACGGCATGGTTTGATGATGTGGTGATAGCCCCTGCCGATTTTGACAGCGAGGTTACAGAGGTCAGAAGAGTTGAGGGCGAGCATACCGCTGTTATTGTGTACACGAAGGATATAGAAGGACTTGACGAACAGGCTTTGCATAATTGGGTCAGAAAGCTTGATTATGCATACGATCAGATGGCCGATCTGATGGGAAGCACACCTTTTGGAGGGGATAAGATCTATTTTCAGTCAAGTATGGAGCCGTATGTTGTACAATATGAGGCTCTCGGAACAATCAATCCTATACGCTGGAGCAGGAAGTATATGTCCGATTATTGTGTGAAAGCCTGCAGTGAGGGTGCGCAGATCGGAACTCCGTATCACGAGATGGGACACAACTTTGATATGATGTATCCCTGGTCGTTTGAGAACGAATGTACCGCTGACTTCAAATGCGGTTATGTTCTTTTGTCGCAGAAAGAAGGAACGGTATATCCTGTGTCGGAGTTTACACCGTATGAAATAAGCGATTACATTAATTATCTGAAAACATACAGCTCGACAAGCTATGACAAGACATTCGGAGCAAAACAAGAACAGAAATATATTAAATACGCTGAAGGAGTAACCTATATAATGGTTCGCTGCTGCGACGCCGTCGGATGGGATACCGTAAAGGAGACATTCAAACAGTTCAGCTATTCTTATGATACGCAGTTCAATGCAAGATACAGTAGGTTCTTATACTGGCTGATGTGTATGCAGAATAATTACAACAGAACTCACCCTGATGCCACGGGCGGAGAAATATATGACTCGTTCCCGAAGGGGGAGTATGAGTTTTTCACAAATACTCTTAAAAATATCTATGGCTACACTGAGAAAGGCGACATACACTGTGTGAAATTCCTTGATCCCGACGGTAATCGCTTGTGGTTTGAGTTTGTTCCTCACGGACAGTCCGCCAAACCGATCGAGATTCAGGATCACGAGAAGTACGGAGCATTTCTGGGATGGGATCGTGATCTGTCAAATGTAACGTCTGATATGACTGTAACAGCGAATTATCAGAATTATCATACGGAAGGAACTATAACTTCTTCTGCAGATAAGGATTCGATATATGAGGGAGAATATGTCGAGTTTACCGTGACTCCTGACAGCGGCTCTAATTATTCATATAATATCATCGCCTTGAGAGATGATACAAAGATATATGAGAGCGGATATACGCAGACAAGCTCCGCTAAGCTCTTTATTGATAAAGCGGGAGAATATACGGTATATGCACAGCTTAAAGACGCCGGCGGAAATGAGTACTCAACCTCAAAGCTGTATTTCAAGGCAGGCAGAGCGGTTACTATCTATTACAGCGGCTTCAATAACCCGAATATCCACTACAAAGCGGAGAATAAGGCATGGACGGCGGTACCCGGAAATCGAATGACTGCAAACAGCGATGTTTCGGGATATTCGTATAAGTATGTTATTCCGATCACTTCCGTAGGCGGTAAGGCAGAAATATGCTTCAACGACGGAAAGAATAACTGGGACAACAACAGAGAGCAGAACTACAAGGTTTCAGAGGGAACATACGGAATAAAGAACGGTACTGTAACACAAATAACAGGATAACATGATCATAACTTCCGCAGGGGTCAGAGCCTTTGCGGAATTTGTCATATTAATTACACGGTTCTTTCATAAAAAATATATATAAAGATGAAAAAAAGCTTATATAAAAGTGTAAATTATGTATAGATGACCATTGAAAAAAAGTCACGGCTTATATATAATATATTTATAATTATCATTTTTTTCAGAAATAAATTGTTTATTTTAAGGAGACACTGATTAAATTGAGCGCCGAAGTTGCGCCGTCAGATTTTTAGGCAAATTGTGCGAAAAATCCGCAGGAATACTGACGTATTTCAAGGTAATCAGTGGTTCCTTAATGGAGGTTGTCATGAAAAATCATATCCGCAAACCATTAAGTGTCATTTTATCACTATTGACCCTGTTCAGCTGCCTGCCGACGCTTTCATCTGCATATGCGGACGAAACTGCATATCAATATATTCTCGGCGACATAAACAGCGACGGTCAGGTTACACTGAAAGACGCATCGGTTATTCAAAGAGTAGATGTAGGGCTTGAATTTATCGCCGAATCACAATACCGGATCGGTGATGTAAACGGCGACGGTAATTGTTCGCTCGCAGACGCTTATCTTATTCAGAAGTATGCGATCGGAACAGAGATGGATTATCCCGTTAATCAAAACGGCTTCCGTATAGGCGACGGAGTGCCGTTTTCCGAGGACAGCGATACCGACAGCGAGATGACGGACACGGAGGTATCTCAAACCGATACTTCCACAGAAGATACCGACAGTGCAGTATCTCAAACAGATACTTTAACATACGATACTGAAAGCATTGTGTCGGAAACAGATACATCAACCGAGGAAACCGACAGTCTGATAATTGACACCTCGACAGATGAAACCGACAGCATTATCACCGAGACAGATACCTATACAGAAGAAACAGATACTTCTTCCTCTGATACAAGTACAGATGAAACCGACAGCGAGATCCCTGTTGTATTGGTACCGCTGGAGGAGATCAACGCAAATCTTAACGGCGGGTTTGAAAACGGCGGCGAACTGAACAGCGACTGGCAGCTGTTCCATAACTGGATGAACGCATCTATCGCTCCGGGCGAGGGTGTGAACGGTTCAAAGGCATTAAAGATCTCACATGATTCTAACAAAATGTCATTTGTCGTTCAAAGAGTAGAGGGACTTGTTCCGGGCGCAAATTATAAATTCAAAGTCAAGATAAAGGCGGATTCGGTTGAACGCAAAACAGAGAACGGACTATGCGTTGATGTGGGAACGTGTCTTAACGGAATGTACCAGACCGCAAAGAACGAGGACGGTTCTCTCGATAGGGGCAAGGGCTACATGATGTATGCTACCGAAACCTCAATGGACGGAACGTTTGATTGGAAGGAGATAACCTGCTATTTCGTGGCAGATGGATTGGGACGTGCTGATATAGTTTTTTACCTTGACGCAAAGGGTACGGCATGGTTTGACGATGTTGTTATAGAAACGGCGGATTTCGACAGCGAGGTGACCGAGGTCAGACGATTTGAAGGCAAGCATACAGGAATAATTGTTTATGCGGAGGACATCGCCGACCTTAACGAAGAAGATGTTCAGGCATGGGCAGACGATCTTGATTTTGCATATGATCAGATGTCCGATCTTATGGGCGGTCTTCCGTTCCTCGGGGATAAGTGCTATTTTATGTCCAGTCAGGAGATGATGGTTCGTCAGTTCCAGGCACTGGGCGGGATCAATCCCATAAAATGGAACAGAAGCTATATGAAGAAGGCCTGCAGAGAATGGTGTACAAAGGGACAGCAGACTGCCGTGCCGTATCATGAGATGGGGCATAACTTCGACACACTGTACCCGTGGTCTCACAGCCTGGAGAACACGGCGGATTTTAAAGCGGCCTATGTTATAATGCAGAAAACAGAAGGTACGATCATTCCCGTAGTTCACGCTGCACCTGTTTCCGTAACGGAATATATGGATTATTTGAAGAGCGTGGGAGGGACTTGCTACGATAATACTCTCGGAAAGAGAATAAATTATGACAATGTTAATTATATGGACGGCGTAACTTATGTTTTATGCAGGACCTGTGATGCTGTCGGGTGGGATACGGTAAAAGCTGTATACAGACAGTTTATGAATGATTATGATACAAGCTACAGTAAGAATTTTGCCAAATTCATGTATTGGATAATGAATCTGCAGAATACATATAACAGCACTCACCCCGATGCTACAGGATATGAGATATATGATTCCTTCCCCGAGGGCGAGCTGGATTATTACAAGCAGATCATAGTAAACTGCAGCGGCACACAGGGTTATGATGAGAATATGGATATTCACTGTGTGAAATTCCTCGACCCCGACGGCAATCGCTTGTGGTTTGAGTTTGTTCCTCACGGTCAGGCAGCTTCTCCAAAGGACATACCTGCGCATGAGAAGTACGGCGCTTTCACAGGCTGGGATCAGGATCTGTCATGCGTTACTTCAGATATGACCGTTACGGCAAATTTCGCAAACTATAAGTCCGCAGGAACACTCACGTTATCGCAGGATGTTATATATGAGGGAGAATATCTTGATGTTACCGTAAATCCCGACGCCGAACACAGCTATGTTTGCAATATTATCGCCATGCGAAACGGCACAAAGGTTTTCGAGAGCGGTTATACCGAAAAGAATTCGGCGAAGATATTCATAGACGGCGCAGGTGAATATACGGTATACGCACAGCTCAAAGACACGGACGGAAATGAATATTCCACGTCAAAGCAGTATGTTACAGCAGACAGAGCGATCACGATATATTACAGCGGCTTCAATAACCCGAATATCCACTATAAAGCAGAAAGCAACGCATGGACAGCAGTACCCGGCAAGCAGATGACAGCAAACAGCGATGTTTCGGGATACTCCTATAAGTACGTCATACCGATTAATAAAGAGGGCGGTTCGGCAGAGATATGCTTCAATGACGGCGGCAGCAGCTGGGACAACAACGGCGAGCAGAACTACAAGGTTTCCGAGGGCGCATACGGTATCAAGAACGGTACGGTAACACAAATAACAGGATAACATGATCGTAATTTCCGCAGGGGTCAGAGCCTTTGCGGAAATTGTCAGATTAATTACACATTTCTTTCATAAATAATATATATAAAGATGAAAAAAAGCTTATATAAAAGTGTAAATTATGTATAAATGCCCATTGAAAAAAAGTCACAACTTATATATAATATAGTTATAATTATCATTTTTTTAAGAAATAAATTGTTTATTTTAATGGAGGTTGTCATGAAAAATCATATCCGCAAACCATTAAGTGTCATTTTATCACTATTGACCCTGTTCAGTTGTCTGCCGACGTTTTTATCTGCATTTGCTGACGAAACTTCATATCAATATATTCTCGGCGACATAAACAGCGATGGTCAGATCACACTGAAAGACGCGTCAGTCATTCAAAGAGTAGATGTAGGACTTGAATTTATTGCCGAATCACAATACCAGATCGGTGATGTAAACGGCGACGGTAATTGTTCGCTCGCAGACGCTTATCTTATTCAGAAGTATGTTCTCGAAACCGTGATGGATTATCCCGTTAATCAGAACGGCTATCGTATTGGTGACAGCGTTCCTTTCCCAGAAGACAGCGATACCGACAGCGAGATTAACGATACCGATACGCAGGATACCGACAGCGAGGTGACGGATACTTCTTCCGATGATACCGACAGTACGATAACGGAAACCGATACAGATACTTTCACGGAGGATACCGACAGTACTGTAACAGAAACCGATACAGATACTTCCACGGAGGATACCGACAGTACGATAACAGAAACCGATACTTCCACGGAAGAAACAGACAGTGACGATACCGACAGCGAAGAGCCTGTTGTCCTTGTACCGCTGGAGGAGATCAATGCAAAGCTTAACGGAGATTTTGAGAACGGCGACGTAACGCCTGACAGATGGGAAATGATATGGAACGGAATGTCGGGGACCACAGCTTCGGGCGAGGGAGTGAACGGTTCGAAGGCTTTAAAGTTCTCACATGGTTACAACACAATGTCGTTTGTCGTTCAAAGAGTAGATGGACTTATTCCCGGGGCAGACTACAAATTCAGAGTAAAGGTCAAGGGAAGCGACATAGTAACAAATACAGTGGATAATGGATTGTCTGTTGATGTAGGAACTTGTCTTAACGGGCGTTACCTTGCCGCAAGGCACGAGGACGGTACTCTTGATCAGGGCAAGGGCTATATGATGTATGCAACCGAAAACTGGCTCAAAGGCACATTCGACTGGAAGGAGATAACCTGTTATTTTGTAGCTGATCACTACGGAAGAGCAGATATAGTATTATATCTTCATGGGCAAGGCACCGGCTGGTATGATGATTTAGTTATCGAAAAGGCAGACTTTGACAGCGAGGTCACTACGGTCAGAAGATTCGTTGGCGAGCATACGGGCATTATTGTATATCAGAGCGATATTGACGGACTTAACGAAGATGATATCAGGGCATGGGTCGCAGACTTCGATCTTGCATATGAGCAGATGACAGACCTTATGGGCTGCAAGCCCTTCTACGGAGATAAATGTTACTATGTTTCAAGTGTCGAGCCTGATGTTACTCAGTTTGAGGCTTTGGGAACTATCAATCCGATAAAGTGGTCGAGAAGGCATATGTCGGAGCACTGCAAAAACTGGTGTACGGAGCACTATCAGACAGCGGTAGGGTATCATGAGATGGGTCATAATTTTGATACTATGTACCCGTGGTCACCTGCCCCGGAGAACACGGCAGATTTCAAAGCGGCATATGTTATCATGAACAGAAACGAGGGAAAAGTCAACCCTGTATCATATTATGGTCCGGTGGATGTAAAGGACTATATGACATACCTCAAGAGCCTTGGCGGAACTTGCTATGATAATACGTTTGCAAAGAGAAGAAGCTATACGAACGTTAACTATTACGATTCGGTACCCTACCTTATGGTAAGAACCTGTGAGGCAGTTGGCTGGGATACCGTAAAGGATGTTTACAGAAGTTATATAGATAATTACGATACAAGCTACGCTATGGCGTATTCCAAGTTTATGTACTGGATCATGAGCTTGCAGAATATGTACAACAAGAATCACCCCGACGCAACGGGATATGAAGTTTATGATTCTTTCCCCGAGGGTGAGATCGATTATTTCAAGGAAATATACATAAACTGGGCAGGCGGATATGCTAATAAAGACGATAAGGACGTTCATTGTGTGCAATTCCTCGATCCGGATGGCAATCGCTTATGGTTTGAGTTCGTACCGCACGGTGCGGCAGCTTCGCCGAAGGACATACCTGCGCATGAGAAGTACGGCGCTTTCACGGGCTGGGATCAGGATCTGTCCTGTGTTATGTCCGATATGACAGTTACTGCAAATTATGAAAAATATCATACCGCAGGAACGGTAAAGGCATCGCAAAGCAGTATCTATGAAGGAGAGTTTGTGGAGTTCACTGTCGATCCCGACATAAGCAACAACTATATCTGCAATATCATCGCTATGCGAAACGGCACAAAGGTGTTCGAGAGCGGCTACACAGACAGCAGATCGGCGAAGTTATTTATAGACAGCGCGGGCAAATATACGGTATATGCACAGCTCAAAGATCCACAAGGAAATGAGTATTCAACGTCTAAGCTTTACTTCACGGCAGGAAGAGCGGTGACGATCTATTACAGCGGCTTCAACAACCCGAATATCCACTACAAGAATGATACAGGCTCGTGGACAAAAGTCCCGGGCAAGCAGATGGATTCAAACAGCGATGTTTCGGGATACTCCTATAAGTACGTCATACCGATTAATAAAGAGGGCGGTTCGGCAGAGATATGCTTCAATGACGGGAATAATAACTGGGACAACAACGGTGAGCAGAACTACAAGGTTTCCGAGGGCGCATACGGTATCAAGAACGGTACTGTCACACAGATAACATAAGGTGTGGTTGATGTAGCGCTATAATCAAAACGGAAAAGTCTCCGTACAGAAATGTGCGGAGGCTTTTGCTTTGCAGGTATTGATAGAAAGAAAGCCATAGGAATTGTGTGTCCCTATGGCTTTGATTTATCTATGATAATATTGATCTTTTTATTCAGTATCCTCTGTGTTTTCGACTCTCTCGCATACGACCATGTACCGCTGTTCGTTGCTGCCGTATGGGTGACAGGTGAGCAGTGTGATCAGGTCGCGATCCTCCTGTATATAGCATTTTGAAATATCGTACGGACTGATAACCTCGGTATAGACAACCTTGTAGTGCAGCTCTTCCCATGGGTTTGTGACATAAACATCGTCGCCCTCGGAGAGAAAGACTATATTGTCGAAAAATATCTTTCCTATGTATCCTCTGTGGGCGGCAAATACTGCGTTGGTGCTTTTTCCGCCGATCGGCATTGATGAGTACGATAGCTGCACTGCGCCAAAATTCATGTTGTATTGGTTAGCGCCCAGGTATATCGGCAGATCCATGTTTATCGCAGGGGCTGAAATATGCCCGAATACGTTATCATACAGCGTATATGACGCTAAATCAAAGGACGGCTGTTCGTATGCAAACGGATCGTTCAATTCGTACTGCCCGAATTCGACAAGCTGTTCATTGTAAAGCTCCATCTGTTCACGCAGAAGCGAGATGTACGCCCAGTTGATCTCTTTTTTCTGAGGATCGGGTTTGATTTCTTTATCTTTTATGTATTCTGAAACTGTGTAATCTGTCGATCTCTCCGAGGAGATCTGCTCTATCTCCTTTTGCAGATCGGTCGTGTCTGTGTCGTTGTACATCTGCGATACTGCGTCGATATAATCGTTGATGGAGTCTTTCATATGCTTATCGTTTATATAATTCGATATGGGGGAATAGAGGAATATTCCCAGACCCGTGATTATCAAAAGTATACCTGCGATAAGAGGTATTTTATATCTCTTCTTCATTTTTTACTTCCTTTTTTAACACGTTGTTATCATCGGTTTTTATGAATATAGTTATCGCCCAGATCACGATACCCGTTATTATCAGTACAACTATTATCAGCACGAACCACAGGTTCAGATTAATGCCGTAAACATTTACCTTTGCTTTTGTACCCAGGAATTCGTCAATCATGTTGAGCTTTTGTTCGGTCTTGACAGACTCGGCGGCGGTTTCGGTCGTTTCAGTCAGCTTTTCTGTAATGTTCTCAACTTTGCCGTACCTGTTGAAGACTACTTCGCCGTTGAAGTCGGTGCGTTCTCCTCTTACAAGCAGTCTGTGTGAATTAATGCCGTATGGATAGCAGGTGAGCAGCGTTATATAATCCTTCCCGGGAATGATTTTGAGATCGGAGTCGTCATTTGGTTCGACGATTTTTGTCTGATCTACTCTGTATGCGTGTATTTCGTCAAGATACTGTATGTAGAACATATCGCCCTCTTCGAGCTTGTTTATATCGGTGAACATCATTGCGTTCGGAAGTCCCGTGTGACCTGTGAGAACACAGTGTGTGTTGATTCCGCCTACCGGCAAGGAGGTATTCCTCAAATGTCCGACTCCGAGCGACAATACCTCGGCGCTTGTACCTCGGTATATCGGCAGCTCGATGTCAACCTTCGGTATCTTTATCAGAGCTATAATATCGCTGCCTACGTCAAGAGTCTGAGCGTAGCCTGAACCGTCGTCGAAATCCTTGTCAACAGCGTCTTCGTCCGTCGAGATATAGTTTACTTCTCCTTTTGCAAGCTTTTGGTTGTACTCGTCTGCGCTCGATTTGATGGACGAAATAGTATCCTCGTCAAGATTGTAGATCATAGTGTTATATTCGTCCTGAACGGCATTCTGCCGCATTACATTGATAATGTTCCCGATGATAGGGTATAGGACAAAACCTATGCCAAACGTAAGAAGTACAAGAGCAATTATTTTTCTTTTCATGTATTATGATTCCTTATAAGAATATTTACGAGATTTTCGCATGATATGATTATATCATATGAATCCTGTTTTGTATAGGGTCATTTTGTGAAGGAAATGTGTAGAATTTGTTTCCCCGAAAATATTTTTGAAAAAAATTCAAAAAAATAATTAATTTACTGCGAAAAATCGCTGCTTCGCGTGTCTAAGTAACAGAAGGGTGTATTATGCCCGTTTGAGTATATCATTTTTACAAGGAGGAATTATTTATGAAGCGATTATTCTCATTAATGCTCGCTTGCTCGCTGATCGTGTCGTGCGCATTTTCGGCTGTCACGGCGAGAGCGGACGAGGCAGATCCGACAGGACAGGTACAGACCGCAGACGAGGCGCAGACCGCACCTGCCAAAGATTTTGACTATACTGTCAACCATGCCGTTGACAGTGCCGGTAACAATATCGATACTGTCACTATCACAGGCTATAAGGGCAATGCCGATACGGTCGTTATTCCCGATGAGATCAACGGCATGGCGGTAACCGGGATCGGCGATCGTGCATTCAACGGCAGCGATCTGTCAGGTGTTGTTCTCCCAGAAACGCTGACCGCAATAGGCGAGGGAGCGTTTGTCAATAACTATAACCTGAAGGAAGTCACAATACCGAAATCTGTTAAGACCATAAAAGACGGCGCATTCGGCTGTTTCTCGCACAATTATATTGATCACGAGGTATCCCCCGATGAATTTATGGAGTATCGGTACGATGACTTCACGATGTACGGTTATGTCGGCACTGCCGCAGACGAGTATTCGCTCAGACACGCAAAGATACACTTTGTGCCGCTCGACTGCAGGGACGCTTCGGCGGAGTATTTTGATTATACAGAAAATGAGGACGGCGGTATCACAATAACAAAGTTCCATGAAGATAACCTGCCCGATGTCATAGCTATACCCGAAACAATAGACGGCAAGCCCGTAACTAAGATCGCAGACTATGCTTCATCGAATCGTTCTAATGAAGGGAAGGTCGTATTTGAGAAGGATAATGATAAAAAAACGTATGAGGATTTCGGTTTCTCGCCAAAGACGGTCGTTCTTAGTGAGAATATCGAATATGTAGGTGAGTTCGCCTTCGGTTATGTATATGCAAAAACCGTATATGCTCCGCCTGACATTGTAAACAGTATATACTGGCAGGCTTTCAAACATAGTATAACGGTTCAGATCGATACGGGAGATACGGACGGTATGCTTGAACAATATTTTTATGTGTATTACGATAGTGTCACGTTCAGATATACGGGTGTTTTCGAAACCGATTCCGGCATTACTGATGATGGATTTGAATTCAGCATTAAAGACGGCGGCGCTGAGATCGGCGGCTATACCGGAGATGATAAGGATGTTTATATAAGGAAATATATAGACGGATATCCCGTTACTGCGATAGGTGACTACGCATTCTATGGATCGGATATTTCCGGAATAAGTCTGCCGGGTTCTCTCAGAAAGATCGGATATTATGCTTTTTATGACTGCTGCAGCCTGCAGAACGTAACCTTCAGGACAGGCGAATATGTGAAATGCGGTTTGGATGTAATAGAAAAATCTGCATTTGAGGGATGCAGCTTACTAACTTCAATAACTATTCCTGCCGATGTTGAAGAAATGGAAGACTGCGGTTTAGGCGTTTTTCGTACATATCACAGGTATGACGGCGAAGACTGGAACGAGCCTGTTGACTATGAAAAGGAGACAGACGATATTCCCGAGGACGAAAAATACACGATCGTATATGAATCTGTCAGGCATGATTATGGAAACCATTATCATACCGAGGACAAAAAGAAATTGTGTTTTCCGTTTACCTTATACGGCATAAGAGGTACGGCTGCCCAGGATTACGCAGAACAATACGATACTGTTACATTCGTACCGATCGACGAAGATAATATTGCGCAGGGTTACAGAGATCTTGAATATATGGTAGACGATCGAGGAGATGTGCTTATTACCGGCGCAAAGGAATCTGCCGATGAGATCAAAATACCCGAATACATACCGTCCGGTCAGCTTCACTACGATGACAGGGAAGTGACAGCGGTCGCAGAAAATGCTTTTAAAGACAATAAGAACATAAAGAGCGTATCGTTTGACAGATGGATCTTCTTCAGCGGACGTACAGTCGGAGTTACAGAAATAGGCAGCTATGCTTTTGCGGGCTGTGATGATCTTGATACGGTCGACTTTACATCGGGTATCTTTAATCCGATCATTGAGAAGATAGGCGAGTGCGCATTTGTTGACTGCGGGTCGCTGGGGAGCGTGACTATCCCGATGTCCGTGACTAACATCGGAGATCACGCTTTCGGATATGTTACGGACGGGGACGGGTTCAGCCTTGTTCCCGATTTTGTGATCTGCGGCTATACGGGTTCGGCAGCCGAGGAGTACGCAAATAATAACGGCATTAAATTCGAGCCTATCGGATACAGGGGCTTTGAGTACACTGTTATCGGCGGAGGTGAAGCAAGCGGACAGACAGGCTTCGCAGAGATAACGGCTTACAGAGGTAATGATCTTACGGTAGATGTTCCGGAAACATTAGACAATGCGCCCGTAAGAGTTATCGGAGAGAGCGCATTCGCAGACAACAATATCGTTAAAACAGTTAATTTGCCCGAGAGCGTTATGTATATAAAGGACAATGCTTTCAGAGGCTGCGAACAGCTGAAAAGAATTCAATCGTATAATATTGTTCACGTGGGAGATTATGCCTTTGCCGAGTGTTCTAATATATCGGAACTGCTTTTAGCAGGAGATGTGAAGTATATAGGAGAACGAGCAATAGGCTGGTCGTGCTATACTCTTGGCTTCGACTATGGCAGCCGGGAAGTTATGGAGGCGGAAGATTGGTATGATGTAAGGCTTAAAAACGGTCGGAATATATATTACGAATCGGGAGAACTTGCAACCTGGTTTATCGATTATAATTACGTCATGGAGAGTTATGCGAAAAAATACACTAATATTACATTTGAGGTTGATGAATGGAAAATCAACTCTATGATTGTTCCCGAATTTTCCGATGATCTCTATGTGTACAATGAGAACAATAATGAACGATATACCGTAATTGATGATGTTGTTCTGATCCGTGACGAAAGCGAAGACAATGGTTTCAGAGAGATCCCCGTAACGAAGATAGCTGCGGGTGAATTCAGAAATAAACCGCATGACGAAATCGAGGCCGTTATCATCGGCAACAACATAGAGAAGATAGAAGCCGATACATTCACGAATTGCAGTACTATAAAGGAGTTCTACATTCCTGCAAGCGTTGAGAAGATAGAGGATTATGCGATAGGCTACAATATTTATCCTATGGAAGCAACTCCCGATTCGCCTGCGCACATACATCATAAGGTTGACGGCATAGTTATCTTCGGTTATGAGAACACAGAAGCACAGCGTTACGCAAACGATAATGACATTAAATTCTATTCGTTAGGCGGGGCAAATATTGATTATTGTATCCGTCAGACCGACAGCTCGGACAAAACAAATAATAATGACGTGCCGAACATGAAGGGTGACGCTAACGGCGACGGCAAGGTTTCCGCAAAGGACAGCCTGCTGATCCAGCGTTACGCTCTCAAGCTGGCGGAGCTTGACGCAAAGGGCTATGAAGCAGCCGACGTAAACGGCGACGGCAAAGTCACAGCAAAGGACGCGCTTGAAGTTCTCAGGTTCACGATAGGGGCAAAGAGTGTTCTGACAGCTTAACAGATCTTACCAATTACTTTTTCATAATAAATCTCCTCTTAGAAGAATGGTTCGGCGGAATTACTCTGCCGAACCATTTTTTGTTATTTGGCTTTATCTGAAGTATATCAACGCATTATAGCATATTCTCTTGCAGAACAGCCGTGTTTTGAATTGAGATATGAGTATAGATTACTCTGCGGCCTTCTGCTCATAGCTTTCGATCATTCTCTTTACCATCTGACCGCCGACAGAACCTGCCTGACGAGATGTGAGGTCGCCGTTGTAGCCCTGCTTGAGGTCTACGCCAACCTCATTGGCACACTCCATCTTAAACTTGTTCATGGCGTCCCTTGCCTCAGGGACATTAAGTTTGTTGTTATTCTTTGATGACATAATAATTCTCCTTTGTATTTTCTTCGGAGAAACGCCGTATCGGCATTGCTCCTCTTTTTGACATAATAACAGCCGATACGGCTTTATTATGTCGGTTCGGTGAGTTGAGGAACCACTGATTGAATCACGTCCTTTGGACTGAGCGCCAAATATGCTTGCAGCTTTTTTTCAAATTGCCTTCAAAATCCTTGAAATACGTCAGGGGGTATGCATTTGCAAGCGTTTCGCACTCCGACAAATAATATCCTGCGTCATGCCACAAAGCAGGATGCGAGCTTTAAAGCAAAAACAGATATTATTATAAACGCATATCGCCTGCCTGAAAATCTGACTGCACAACTTCGGCACTCGATCTAATCAGCGTTTCCTTGATTCTTTTTTATCACCGTGATAGTATTGTACGCAGAAAGAGTTTTTTTATAAGATGTAAAATTTGACTTTTTCTTAATAAATTATTAATAAATCTTTATACATATTAATATGCCAAAAAGGGTTGAAAAAAAGTAGAAATGCGTTTAAAATAATAATATCAAAGTTTTATTAAGGAGGCGTTTATGGGCAGTCACAGAGAAATACTGAAAACATCGCTGAAACGGCTAAAGGTGCATTATTTTTATAACGTTGTGATCGTTTTCCTCATAGCTATTATTGTCAGCGGCGGATATAACTACACAATGCTCAACAGGACAGACTATGTCAGCAACAATTCCGCTATGCTTGAGATCAAGCATAAGACGAATTATGAGGTATTGGACGAGTTTTTTAACAAACGAAATATGTATTATGTACCTGCGTCTCCCGAAACAATGCAGGAAAAATATTCGAGGGGAGTTCTGTCTGTTTTTGTCAATGAGATCACGGGAAGCGGTTCGTTCGGGTTCGGGATACTCAACGGCATAAACAAGATCATGTTCGGAGGCTCTATCTCGGAGTGGGTCACGATATTCCTTATGGCTGTATTGTCGCTGTTTATTACGGTGTATTTTAAAAATGTTCTCCTCGTCGGGAAAAGCCGTTATTTCATGGAGCACAGATTATATGACGACACAAAGGTCGGGACACTGATGTTCCCTTATCTTACAGGACATACAAGGCATATTGCTCATGTTATGTTTTTACGCTCTATCAAGCAGGTCTTGTGGAATCTGACTATCGTCGGCGGATTCTATAAGCATTACGAATATATGATGATACCGTATGTTCTTGCGGAGAATCCAAATCTCACTGCGAAGCAGGCATTCAAGCTGTCAAAGGATCTTATGATGAACGATAAACGCAATATGTTCAAGCTTGATCTTTTACTTTTGCCTATTGCTATGATAGACGGATTTACATTTCATCTGTCGTCGCTGTTCTTTTTGAATCCGTATCGTGACTGTGTTTATGCCCAGGCATACGCTAACTTAAGAGAGAACAAGAGAGAGAGCATTGAAAACGGGCTTCTGCTGTATGACGATCTTTTGTATGATAACAACTATGATGTTGAAAGCTATCCCGAAGATAAATGCCCGACTAAGTTTCTTGACAGGCTCAAGTGGCTGTCCATCATAGATTATGATCGGAATTACACTCTTGAAACAAGCGTACTGTTCTTTTTCTTCTTTTCGTTCATCGGCTGGTTCTGGGAAGTATTGTTTTATATGGTGAATGAGGGACGATTCATCAACCGAGGGACTCTATTAGGTCCGTGGCTGCCGATTTACGGCGTGGCTGGAATTATCATTGTGGTATTCCTGCGAGGATTGAGGAAAAACCCCGCTATGATGTTTACAAGTACGGTTGTGGTATGCGGTACTGTAGAATATATGACCTCGTGGATCCTCGAAAAATGCTTCGGGCTGAAATGGTGGGATTACGAGGGTTACTTCATGAATCTCAACGGCAGGATCTGTCTTGAGGGGCTGTTGGTGTTTGGAATGGCGGGAGTATTGATGACGTACTTCTTAGCGCCGATAGTAGACAACCTGTTCAAGAAAATACCGAACAAGGCAAAGCGTGTTATTGGTATAATACTTATTATAGTCTTTATTATAGATGTCATCTATTCCGCAGGTCACCCGAATGTCGGTGACGGTGTTACGGAGAATCTGATATAAACTAATAAAATGCCGCATCTGATCTCGGGCTTTATCCGATAATCAGATGCGGTTTCTTGTTTTTAATAGTTGATTACAGCTCAAAGTATACCTTAAAGGTGTCGCCGAAAATGTCAAACGGCATTATTATTGTGTCTTTCCCGCCGGTGCTCTGTTTTGTGCAGACGGTCGATGAATCGTCGTAGAAATGAAGGAGTATCTCACTGCCGCCCTCATATGAGTAAGTACCTGCAGAGGCCGGGTCATCGCTGCTGACGCCCATTCGCAGGGAGAATGTTCCGTCCTCCTTCAACTCCAGTGAACCGCCGTAGGTCCTGTATGATGTTCCGTACAGCTCTTCGCCGCTGATCGGATGGCCTGTGGGGTCGAGGATGCGTCCTGCTTTCCAAGTGCCTTGTATCTCCGACTCAAACCCTGTCGGCTCGCTTTCGATCTCTATCGGGATAACCTCATACTCACTGCTTGAATCATTCTGCGAGGATACGGCTTTCGACGATGTGGTTTTCTTTGATGATGTGTTCTTATTCTCAGACGATGTATCTCCGGAAGAGGCAGCCGATGACGCAGATGTATCTGTCGTAAGCTGGCTTTCCTTTTTTTCGGCAGTGTCTTTTGTGTCGGCGGTGGCTGATACAAAAGATGATTGGTCGTCCGATTCGCCCGTATATATGATGAACGGTATATCACAGGCACACAGTGAAATAGTCATAGAGGCAATAAGCGCCGCAATAATAATTTTTTTCATAACATATAACTCCTTTTTAGCTGATACCCGACAAAATAAAAGAATAATATCCCTGTAGGAAATGTGATGCTATACAAATTATACATTACTGTTTTTAATATATCAATTATAATCTATTAAGAGAATGTAAAAAAGAATAGAAAAACGCATCTCCTTGATGATCGTCGGGAAATGCGTTATCTGTTATCTGATTACCTTGAAAAATAGATCGTATAGTTTCTTCCGCCTGTGTATACATTGAGCAGGAGCATTTCAACTCCGTCAATTTTTTTCAGATCAAGTATCTGCTGACTTTTGTTTGTGTCATCATACTGCAGCACAAGCTGTTCGCCTCTCTGTTCGTAAACTCCCACGTTTGTCTGTCCTTCGGGAATAATACCGATAGAAAGCTCAAATTCGCTTTTCTCGTCGAGGTCGAGCACGCCCGCATAGTTGAATACCGAACCGTATATATCTCGTCCGTCACACTCGTTGCCGTCGGAATCGAGGATCTTTTCAACTATCCACAAGCCTGATAAATAGGGAACATCGGTTGCGGCTTCGGCGTCGGAGCTTGTATCCGATCCTGCTGTGTCGGTATCTGTTTGTGTATCTGTATCTGTTTCTGTTTCTGATGATGCGCTGTCCGATGCTTCGGGCGGTCTGACGATGGTGCTTACAGATGCTTCGTACTCCTCTGAACGTGAGGGGATTACGTCGTCTTTTCCGCTCTGCGAGGACGCTTCCTTTTTAGACTCGGCGGGTTTGGATTGTTCGATTTTTGACTCTGATTTTGATTCTGATTTTAATTCTGCCTTTGATTCATCTTTTTCGGCGGTTGCTTTGGAGTCATTGCTCTTAACGCTGTCGGCGTGTGACAGAATCTCGCTTGCGTTGTCAAAATTCGGTTCGGTAGTTTCTGATGTGTTATCCTTTGCTGCGCATGAACACAGAGTGCATACCAGAATAACAGCCGATAGTAATACAGCAGCCTTTTTCATGTAAAAAACCTCCGTAATTAATGATTTATAACATTATAATTATATACAATCGCAGGAGCGTTTTCAATAGATAAAAGCTGACAAATTTAGGACTGAAGGGATGAAATTATTGTGTTTAATGATGTTGTATGATCAAAATACCGCCCGTTTAGGAAAAATGCTGAAATATAACTAAGGAACCACTGATTAAATCACGTCCTTCGGACTGAGTACCAAATTTGCTTGCATCTTTAGTCTCGCCTGCCGGCTCGATCGGTGCTTCTGCTGCGCACGCACTGTCAAATTGCACTCAATTTAATCAGTGTCTCCCTAAAAAAAGTTTATTTCTCCTATTGATTTTTTTATGAGTTTATTGTATAATAATTTATGTAAGCGAAAAAATCCATATATTTTTATATGCGGGCGGCAGGCCCTGTACGATGGGGCGCCGTGAACCATGTCAGGCGGGGAACCGAGCAGCATTAAGCGGAGCTGCCCTCTGCGATGCAGTAAGTCTGTCGTTCGTATATCAAAGTATATGGGTTTTTTTGTATAAAGAATAGGGAGGGAACAGAGTGTATCGTGTTTTGTACAGGAAGTGGCGGCCCGAGGGCTTTGCTGATGTGATCGGACAGCCGCACGTGACCGAAACGCTGAAAAACGAGATAAGATCGGGCAGAATATCCCACGCATATCTGTTTACAGGCTCCAGAGGTACCGGCAAGACTACCTGCGCAAAGATACTCTCACGGGCAGTGAACTGTCTGGACCCTCATGACGGCGAACCCTGCGGCAAATGCTCGAACTGCGTCGGTATCATGAACGGCAACATTATGGATGTTGTTGAAATGGACGCTGCCTCGAACAACAGTGTGAATAACATTCGTGACGTACTCGATGAAGTAATGTTTACTCCCTCCGAGGCGAAATTCCGTGTGTATATCATAGACGAGGTGCATATGCTGAGCCAGGGGGCTTTCAATGCGCTGCTGAAAACTCTCGAAGAGCCGCCGCAGCATATCGTTTTTATACTTGCAACTACCGAGGTGCATAAGATCCCCGCAACTATACTGTCACGCTGCCAGAGGTTCGATTTCAACAGGATCGAGCCGAAAGCGATCGCCGATCGTCTTGAATATATCGCCGGACAGGAAAACGTTAAGCTGTCATATGACGGAGCTATGCTGATTGCTGCAGTTGCTGACGGCGCTATGCGTGACGCTTTGTCGATACTCGACAGGTGTATCGGATTATCCGATAACATAGATTCCGATATCGTCCGTGAGGCAACGGGCCTTGCAGGCAGAGATTATCTTTTTACACTTGCGGATTCTGTTAGGAACGGTGATGTGCCGTTGGCAATTAATACAATCAACAAGCTCCATAAAGAATCAAAGAGCATTTCCCGGCTGTGCGAGGAGCTGACCGAGCATTTCAGAACGCTCATGCTTATCAAGACGATGAAGAAGAGCGCAGGAGAGCTTATCATAATGTCTGACGATGAAATGACCCGTGCAAAGGCTCAGGCGGAGATGTTCTCACTGTCTGCGATCGTGCGGTGCATAGATGTGCTGCAGGCTTCCCTTGAAAGAATGTTCAGGGGCGGTAATAACAAAATAGAATTTGAAACCTGTATGATAAAGCTGTGCAGTCCCGCTTTATCGGACGATATTTCATCGCTCAAGGCAAGGCTTGAAAAGCTTGAAGCGATAGTAAGGCAGGGGGTTTCGGTCGTATCGGATAGAGCCGTGCAGAAAAGCGACAGTATACAGGAAAATAATCCGCAGTCCGTAAAGACAGAGCAGACTGTTGACAATACTGCCGAAAAAGAATCTCTGCCCGAGATCAGACCGAAGACGCAGGGCGGCGATATTATCGGCAGGCTTGTTGCAAAGGCAAAGCCGCTTGACAGCTGGGAGGATATCATGGACGAGATGAAATCTCAGTCCACCACGCTGTACCACCGTATGAGAGGAACACGGGCATTTTATGCTGATGATTATATCCTGATCGACGCTCCCGATGACAGCGCATTTGCATTTCTGAGGAGTGATAAGAACCGCAATCTGCTGATCAGAGATGCGATAAAAAAGGTCACGGGACATCAGTATAAGATAGGACCTTACAGAAAGCCGCAGGGGGAAGCGCCTGCGCTAAAATCAAAGTTGGATGAATTTATTGAGCAAATCTCAGATTCAGATATAAAAGTTAATGTTAAAGAGTAAAAGAAAATAATTGGAGGAATTAAAGATGAAAGCAAGATTACCTAAGGGATACGGAAATTCCGCCCCGACAAACATTCAGCAGCTCGCAAAGCAGGCTCAGAAGATGCAGGAGGAAATGGACGCTGCAAGCACAGAGCTTGAGAGCAAGGAATACTCCGCAACTGCAGGCGGCGAGGCTGTGAAGGTTACCGTTACGGGCGGCATGGAGGTAAAGGCGATCGACATTAAGCCCGAGGTAGTAGACCCCGATGATATAGAGATGCTGTCCGATCTTATCATAGCAGCTGTCAACGAAGCTCTCAGAGCTGCTTCCACAGAGAAGGAAGAGGTCATGACAAAGATCTCCGGCGGACTCAATATGCCGGGATTGTTCTGATATGGCAGGATTTCAGGCTCCTACTCTTGCACGTCTGATAGACCAGTTCAACAGACTGCCGGGTATCGGCGCAAAGTCCGCACAAAGACTTGCATATCATGTGCTTAATATGTCTGCCGAGGAGGCAGCGGAGTTTTCTCAGGCTATTCTGGACGCACATGACAAGATCAGAAAGTGCGAGTGCTGCTGCAACCTGACAGACGACAAGATATGTCCTATCTGCAGGAGTACAAAGAGAGATGCTTCGACTATATGTGTGGTTGAAGAACCAAAGGATGTCGTGGCATTTGAAAAAATGCAGGAGTATTCGGGAGTATACCATGTTCTGCACGGAGTGATCTCTCCGCTCAATGGTGTCGGACCGGATCAGATTTGTATCAAAGAGCTTGTAAAGCGTGTATCCGACGGGAATGTTTCGGAGGTTATAATGGCGACGAATGCTACCGCCGAGGGTGAAACTACAGCTATATATATATCAAGACTCCTGAAACCGCTCGGTGTGAAGGTTACAAGGCTTGCCTATGGTATTCCTGTAGGCGCAGATCTGGAGTATGCGGATGAAGTGACTCTCGCAAGAGCGTTTGAGGGAAGAAACGAATTATAATGATCAGCGGTACCGTGTTGCACTGTACCGCATATTGTTAAACAAGGAGCTAAGCTCCAACAAGCTTGCTTGATTGGAGCGAGCGACGCCGTCAACAAACGTCGGGGAGCTTCAGCTCCTGCGTACGTCGGTGTGAGGTGACCTACCACTGACGTACGTATGTCCCCCGCCGCCTATAGAGGAGGGGGACATCGACGTTTGTTATACAGAGGAGGAATAGTTAATGAAAACCTGCAGTCGATGCGGCCGTGTACTGGGAGATTATGATTTTGTCTGCCCTACATGCGGCTGCAATTTTATCGGGAGAGATCACGAAGGCTCGCCTGTGCGGTCACCCTATGAAGTAGCCGGTGACCCGGTCCGATCGGATTTCAATGATGAATACATAGTACAGACTCCGGTACCGCCTGCATATATGTATAGGTCGGATTACGAACAGCCTGTATATGAGAGCGGAAAATATTCACCAAGACCCGACGAGCTCCAATTTGAACCCTCAGAGAAGAACAGAAACGTTCTTATAATACTTCTCGGTATTGCAGCGAGCGTGTTGGTAGTGATAATTGCGGTTGCTGCAATCGTAATTATCTCACCGAGTCATAAGAAAAGCAGCGGCGGCGGTTCGGGTTACTACGGCGGAGGAACTGCGACTACTAAAATTTCAGAAAAAGTGACCGTGCCCGATGTTGTGGGTTTCAAACTCGATGTAGCCGTTGAGAAACTGACGGCTGCAGGGTTCAGGCATGATGTAGAGTATAAAGAGGTAGACGACGTAGTCGATGATATGGTGCTTGAACAGACTCCCGAGGCATTAAAGATCGTGGATAAGTCTACAAAGGTCAAACTGGTCGTGGCAAAGCTCAGAGTGAAATCTCAGTCCGAGATTGACGCCGAAACCGAGGTTCAGGTTCCGAATGTCGTTGGAATGTCTCTCAAAGATGCCGAAAACATAATAAAGCAGGCCTCGCTCCAGCCGAGAGTAAAAGAATATCAATACAGTGATTCTGTCGGGGAGAACTGCGTTATTTCACAGGATCCCGAGGGAGGCAACAACGAACGCAGCTCGGTAAAGAAGAATACCGAGGTGTTCCTGGTCGTATCAAAGGGTAAGGATATGTCGAATTATGTCAAGCTCGATGATTACACCGGAAGAGATATCAATCAAGTCAGAAAGGAGCTTGAGGGCGTAGGTCTGAAGGTTGAATACTCCTATTCCGATCACGAGAGTTATAAGAAGGATCAGATCATCTCGCAGGATACCGCACAGGGTTCTTATGTCGAAAAGGGAAAAACCGTTGGCTTTGATGTCGCAAGCGGTAATAAGCCCGTTGCTTCAAGAGCGTCCTCAAAGCCGGTATTCCACAGCGTTTCGGCTTCGTCTGTGCTGGAGCCGCAGGGTGCATACGACTATAAGCCCGAGAATGCACTTCATGATGATAAAACCTGTTGGACAGAGGGTGTTGACGGAGACGGCGTCGGCGAGTATATTATGCTGTCTGATAAAGACGTGCAGACCGTCAGGGGCTGTCAGATAACCAACGGTTATATTCTTGACGAGGACACTTTCAGGAATAACGGCAGATTGTCGAAGGTAACGTTTGAATTCTCCGACGGTTCGACATATACCGCCGATATAGACCCTGACAGAATGGATCTCCAGACGATAGAGTTCCCCGAACCTGTTGAAACCACCGGTATAAAGATAATCATCGCCGAGGCAAAGAGCGGCGACAAGTATGAAGATACCTGCATAACACTGATCATGCCGTATTAAGGAGACGCTGATTAAATCGAGTGCCTATATTGCGAAGTCAGATTTTTAGGCAAATTAGTTGAAAAATTCGCAGGAATACTGACGTATTTCAAGGCAGAGAGCGTAATGCCTTCTGCGGTTTTTATTATATGATCTTTTTCATGTACACTATTGTCATACCGGGTTTGATGTCATAGCTTTCACCTGTGAGTACGTATCCTGACTTTTTGTACAGTTTTACGAGGTACTCCTCCTGCATGATGGTGTCAAGCTCCCAGACGTGAATATCGGGGTACAGCTTCTCGGCTGTTTTCATAGCTTGTGATGCATATCCTTTGCCTCTGTACATGGGCATAATGAAAACAGGCGACAAACGGCAGCTGCAGCCTCTGTTCACAATCCTTATCGCACCGACAATTGTCTGCCCTGATTTGATGTAATAAAAGTCAGACGTGCTGATTTTTTCACTGATTCTTTCAAGCGATTCGCAGACAGGGGAGGTGTCGTAGTCTTTATACTTTTCAAGCAGCTGTGAAAATGCTTTTTCCTGCATATTTTTTAGAATAGACGCATCGGATATGTCAATAATTTCAAGCGTTATCATTTCGTGATGAAGAAAAGTCCCATGCAGCCTGCGCCGCAGTGGCTTGTTATCGTACAGCTTGCCCGTGTAACATAGATATTCTCGAAGATACCGGTTTCTTTTATTATCTCGTATACCATATCGACTGTTTCCTTCGGCACATCAGTATACTCGATGCAGATCCTCTTATTATCAAATGATGAGAATTGAGAGAGCTTTTCTCTTGTATACTCTGCTATGACCTTGTCGAATTTCCCTCTGTACTTTCTGCCGACAGTCATCGAAGCGCCGCTCGAGTTGCTGACCTCAATACAGGGCTTGATGTTGAGCAGGTTTGCGCCGAGCATTGCAAGAGTTGAGCAGCGGCCGCCCGCACGAAGAAATTCGAGATTATCTACAACAAAGCTTGCGCTTATGTGAGGAACTATCTCTGTGAGCTTTTCGGCGATTTCCTTTGCCGACAGGTCGGTTTCGGTTATCATATCATGTGCGATACACGCAAGAATACCCGAGCCGAAACCAAGACTCTGCGAATCTACGGGGTATACATGACCCAGGTCGTTTGCAGCAATAACGCTGTTCTGATGGGTAGATGAGATAGAAGAGCCGAGACTGATATGAATGATCTCGTATCCATCGTCAATGTATTTTTTGAATTTCTGCGCATATTCCCATGAGGTTACGGCAGATGTCTTCGGGAGCTGTTTATTTGCGGCGTATCTATTCAAAATATCCGACGGGAAGATGTCAACACCGTCGTCGTAACTTTCACTGTCATACACAATGTGGAGCGGTGTAATATCGATGTTATATTCTGCGCAGATTTCGGGCATTATATCACCGGTGCTGTCCGCTGTAATCTTGATTTTTCTATCCATAATTCTGACTCCTTGCAAATCCATATCAAATCGTGTATTTGATAATTGTAATTATAGCAAAAAACTTGTTAAAAATCAATAGGGTTTAACTCTTTTTAACGAAAAGAACACGGGTGTTAGAGTCATAACTGCATAGATGTCTGATAAACTTGTCAATAAAGCAGTATCATCTTAGAAAAGTTAGATAAAATATTTATTGACAATCCGACAAATATGTTTATAATTGGAGTATAGGGATTGTGGTATGATCACTTTAAGAATAATAGATTTGTGAATTTGGGTGATGTGTGTGTACAGAATTTTAATGGTAGAAGACGATAAAAACATTCAGGAGCTTATCTGCAATTATTTTACCAAGAAAGAAAAGGATACATTTATTATAGATATTGCCTCCGACGGCGAAGCAGGACTTGAGAAGGCGCTGGATAATCAATATGATCTGCTGCTGCTCGACGTAATGCTTCCCGAGATGGATGGCTTTGAGATATGCAGAGAACTGCGCAAGGAGAGTGACGTACCGATTATCTTTATCACCGCCAGGGCGAATGAATCAGACGTTCTGGGCGGGTATGCCCTTGGCTGTGACGATTATGTCATCAAGCCGTTTCCGCTGCCTGTGCTGTACCAGAAGGTGAATGCGCTCATAAAGCGCTCGAAGGGGTTGGTTCGCTCAAAGGTATTCACTGCGGGGAATTTGTCGCTCAATCCCAACAACGGCCTGGTGATCAGCGGAGGAAAAGAAATAAAGCTGACCGCCAAGGAGTATGCCATTCTCAGGGCGCTGCTTGAAAACAAGGGCACGATCATCAGCCGTGAAAAGCTCATGGACATTGTGTGGGGATTCAACAGCGGTACGGATGAGAGAGTGCTTGATACACATATGCGAAATCTGCGGAAGGCTCTCGGCAGCTGCGGCAAGCAGATAAAGACAGTCATCAGACGAGGCTATAAGATCGAGGATTAATTTATGGAGCAAAAGCTTAATAAACAGCGTCGGATACTGTTTTTGAGGATAACGCTGATATTGATTGCGGTATGGATCGCAGTTTCGGCGGTGTATTGTGTTACAATATTATACAGTGAAAAAAATAATATTGAGAAAAGAGAGCTGGCCAAATTATCCTATATTTCGCAGGATGTGTCTGAAGCTGTGTATGAGTATCAAGTATATGAGTATTTTTTCCGTGACAGCAAGGATCTTCTCTACGATACAGATATGCAGCGCAACTGGGACAGTCAGCTTGTTCTGATAGACCGCAGCAACAAAGAGACTGTAAAGGATACCGCGGGAAACATTATCGTAAAGTACGGGTATAGATATGACGCAGACCATCCTTCTATGGATTATGGCTATCTTGACTACGTTGATCTTCGCAGGAGAATGTCTGACGAAGACTATGAAAGAATCAAAGCATATCTTAACTCCAATCTTGACGGGTCGAAAAGATATGAGCTTGTCTGTACAAAGTTTATTGTAACCGATTTTGATATTATACCCGTTGAGGTTCAGATCGTTATAACGGAGGATAAAAACACTTGGTTTGTTTTTGATGATCCTGTCGAAACGTTTCAGCTTGAAACATCAGATATTCCCTATGATTTGAGTAGTCATATCCTGGAATGCAACGGTATGATGCGTAATGTGATTCCGAAAGATTTTCCGGATTACAATTCGCAACAGGATAATATTATCGGACTCCTGACTCCCGAGCAGCGGAATGCAACTGTCGATATGATACCCATGGGGCAGCTGAAATATATCTTTTATGCAACAAACTCTGTGCATATAGAATATCGATCATACGAAGATGTAGACTTAACCTTTCAGTTTCAGTATGCAAAGAAAATCGATCTTTTTGAATTGTGCAAAGTGAAACTTTTTCTTGGGATATTTGTATTCTTTGTGTTTTTGTTTATAATAGCCGTTATCCTGTTTCTGTCAGTATGGAAAGTGATCGAAACACAGGCGATCGGTGAGGAGAACAGAGTGGAGCTTACCAATGCTCTCGCTCACGATATCAAGACTCCGCTGTTTGTTATCAGCGGCTACGCTTACAGTCTGAAAGAAAATATAGATGAAAGCGAAAGAGATGACTATCTGAATAAGATAATCGAACAGACCGAGAAAATCAATACTATGGTACATAATATGCTCAATCTGAGCAAGCTGAATTCTTACAGTATTATTCCAAACAGAGCTGATTTCGATCTGTCTGAATTGATCATTGATATCCTTGAGGACTATGAACATCTTCCGCAAAAAAAGACTATCGTCTATGAGTACAGCGGTGACAATACGGCTATAGGAGATGTATCGCTAATTACAACCGCACTGTGCAATCTCATAGATAATGCCGTGTTCTATTCTCTTGCCGAAACAACTATTGAGATAACGGTCAAAGACAAGGTGTTTGCGATATCGAACAAGTGCGAGCCGTTCACCAAAGCAGAACTGAAGCAGATCTGGCAGCCGTACGTCCGCAGAGATAAAAGCCGTCACAAGAAGGGCAACGGTCTGGGACTGTCGATCGTGAAGTCGATCTTCGAGCTTCATAAGCTGAAATACAAGACAGAGTATAGTGACGGTACACTGACATTCATGGTGGATTTTAATTAAAAATAGCTGCCGCAGTTGTTATGCGGCAGCTATTATGTTGTTAATAATTATTATTTTGTACCGAAGATGCGATCCCCTGCATCTCCGAGTCCCGGGCAGATATATGCGTTTTCGTTAAGACACCTGTCAAGATTACCGACAAATATAGTAATGTCAGGGTGTGCCTCGCTTAGCTTTCTGAGTCCCTCCGGAGCGGCAATTATGCACATGAACCTGATGTTCTTTCCACCGTGCTTTTTGACAAAATCGATCGCCGCCACAGCCGAACCGCCCGTTGCGAGCATAGGATCGAGAACAAGTATCTCACGTTCGTCGATGAATGCGGGCAGCTTGCAGTAATACTCGTGAGGCTCGTGTGTTTCTTCATCTCTGTACAGACCGATGTGTCCGACCTTTGCGGTGGGAACAAGCGAGAGAATTCCGTTCACCATTCCCAGACCTGCCCGAAGGATCGGAACTACAGCGAGCTTTCTGCCTGCGATCTCGGGCGACATACACGACTCGATCGGAGTTTCGGTTTCAACGTCCGTTGTGGGAAGATCACGCAGAGCCTCATATCCCATGAGCATTGCGATCTCTTCAACGAGCTTGCGGAATTCGTTTGTGCCTGTCGATTTTCTTCTCAATAACGTGATCTTGTGCTTGATAAGCGGATGATCCATGATAAACACATTATCCATAATTAACATCTCCTGTATTATCATATTTTAAAGCATCTGAAAACATCTTTTATCTCGCCGATAACAAACGCAACGTCATCAGGCATCATTTTTGTGTCTGCCGTGGGGATAAACACCTCTTCGCCGCGTTTCATCGTTATTATGTTGATGTTGAATTTCTTTCTTACATCGATCTGAACAAGCGTTTTGCCGTACCAGTTCTTGGGGACCTTCATCTCATAGATTGAATAGCGGTCGTCCAGCTGGATAAAATCAAGAATAGTGTCCGATGCGTACTTCGTTGCAAAGCGTATCGCAGTCTGTTTTTCAGGATAAGCTACCTCGTCTGCGCCTGCCATTTTCAGGAATTTCATCTGTACATCGTTTGTAGCTCTCGCCATAACAAACTCTGCGCCAAGCTCTTTAAGCGTACAGGTGGCTTCGAGCGACGTCTGGAAAAGACCGCCTACCGCAACGATACAAACATCGAAATTACTCACTCCGAAAGTTTCAAGCAGCTCACGGCTTGAGCAGTCGCCGATCTTTGCGTCTGTAACATAGGGCAGAATTTCGTTGATCCTCTCTTCATTTGAATCTACGGCAAGTACATCACAGTTAAGCTCGCTCATTCTTTTTGCGATAGCCCCACCGAATTCTCCTATACCAAGTATTAATACCGATTTCATTATGTATACTCTCCTTTATCCTACCGATATTTTTTCAAGCGGCAGTTTTACTTTTACATTTTCGTTTGATGATACAGCGGCATAGATCAGCGTCAGTCCGCCTACACGTCCGAAAAACATCAGAACCATAAGTATTATCTTTGACGCAAGCGAAAGCGTTGTCGTGATCCCAAGCGTCAGTCCCACGGTACCTACCGCCGAGGCAGTTTCAAACAGGCACGTCAGAAGAGAAATTCCCTCAATTTTACTGATCATGATTCCCGAAGCGGTACTTAAAAATAAATACATAAAAAGCAGCGCCCCTGCATTGCGGACAGCCTCATCGGGGAGCCTTCTCTGGAAGCACTGTACATCGTTTTTGCGGCTGAACACGGTTATTGCAGCGAGAAACAGCACTGCGACCGTGGCTGTTTTAAGTCCCCCTGCGGTAGATCCGGGAGAGCCGCCGATGAGCATAAGTATTATCATCACAAGCTTGCCGGAGGCGTCCATCTGCATGAGGTCTTCTGTATTAAAGCCTGCAGTTCTTGTCGTGACAGACTGGAACAGAGAAGCGTTTATCCTTTCCTTCATGTCAAGACTGCCGTATTCAAAGAAGAAAAAGAAAACCGCAGGAATAATTATCAGTATTAGTGACGTAAGCAGCACGACCTTGCTTTGAAGCGTGTACTTTCGCAGCTTAAGCTTGTGTGTGAGCAGATCGTGCCATGTCAAGAAGCCGATACCGCCTGTGATGATCAGCAGCATTATGATCACGTTTATGTATACATTGTCACTGTACGTAGTCAGTGATGAAAACGGCTGTCTGATTCCCATTAAGTCAAAGCCTGCGTTGCAGAATGCCGAGATCGAATGAAACAGCGAATAGCCTATCCCTTTGAAAATGCCGAAATCTCTGCAAAAGACAGGCGCCATCAGAACAGCTCCCGTCAGCTCGATGAGCGCCGATGTTTTCAGTATGAACCCTGTCAGCCGGACAATACCCCTGACCTGCGGCGCAGAGATCGACTCCTGCATGGTGCTTCTCTGTGCGAAGCCTATTTTTTTGCCCGTCGCTTGCATAATGGCAATCCCGATCGTGATAACGCCCATTCCGCCAATCTGTATCAGAGTTATGATGACGCATTTGCCGAACAACGACCAGTAGGTGGCGGTGTCTTTTACAATTAGTCCCGTAACACAGGTTGCCGAAACCGCCGTAAACAGACAATCGGTGAACGGAGTGACTACTCTCTCTTTTGATGATATAGGCAGCATAAGCAGCAGTGCGCCGACCAGTATCATAGAAAGAAAGCTTCCGCAGATTATCTGAAACGAGGTTCTGCCCCTGCGTTTTTTTGCCTTGATTTCCATAATTCACCTCTGCAAATAAAATTATGATACTATTATAACATATCATTTACAAAAAATCTACTGTTTGGTACATTCTGTTCAAAAAAACGCTGGGATAATTAAAAAAATCATCTATTCTAATTTTAAGCGGACATCGTTAAAAAGAAACTTGCAAACTGCTATTGATTTTTTGCAAAAACGTGTTATTATATTAATATACAGTCAAATGCTGTCCTTGACCGCCAATAAGGACAGCAGTAGAATTAACTCTCGATGGGAGGATATTAATATGAATGATTTTAAACAATGGGATGACTTTGAGGGCACCCTTTGGAAACGTGAGGTCAACGTGCGTGACTTTATACAGAAAAACTATACGCCTTACGACGGTGACGAGAGCTTCCTTGCAGGGTCAACCGAGGCTACCGACAAACTCTGGGGCGAGCTGCAGAAGCTGCAGAAGGAGGAACACGCAAAGGGCGGGGTTCTCGATATGGATACTGATGTTGTATCATCTCTGACATCTCATAAGCCCGGGTATATCAGCGAGGAGCTGAAGGATCTCGAAAAGATCGTTGGACTTCAGACCGACAAGCCGCTCAAGCGTGCCTTCATGCCCTTCGGCGGTATCAGAATGGCGGAGCAGGCCTGCACCAATAACGGCTACACTCCCGCCCCTGAGCTGCACAAGATATTCACGGAGTATTTCACTACACACAGTGACGCAGTTTTTTCGGCGTATACTCCCGAGATGAAGAAGTGCCGCCATGCCCATGTCGTAACGGGACTTCCGGATACCTACGGCAGAGGAAGAATAGTGGGCGATTACAGAAGAGTAGCTCTCTATGGAATTGATTTTCTCATAAACGAGAAGAAGAAGGATTTCGACAACTGCGGCGATGGCACTATGCTTGACGAGGTCATTCGCCAGCGTGAAGAGCTTGCAAAGCAGATCAAGGCGCTTGAAGGCATGAAGAAAATGGCAGAGCTTTACGGATTTGACATTTCGCAGCCTGCAAAGAATGCCCGTGAGGCTGTGCAGTGGCTCTATTTCGGCTACCTTGCAGCGATCAAAACACAGAACGGCGCTGCTATGAGCGTGGGCAGAGTTTCCACATTCATGGATATCTATATAGAAAGAGATATTCGCAGAGGGATACTAACCGAGAGTGAGGCTCAGGAGCTTATTGATCATTTCGTACTCAAGCTCAGAATGGTGAAGTTTGCCCGTATCACGACCTATAATCTGCTTTTCTCGGGCGACCCCGTGTGGGCGACATTAGAGGTCGGCGGTATCGGTATGGACGGCAGGTCGATGGTAACAAAGAACGATTACCGTTTCCTGCATACTTTAGAGAATATGGGACCGTTCCCCGAGCCGAACCTCACTATACTTTATTCTTCGAAGCTGCCCGAGAGCTTCAAAAAATACTGTGCATATATATCGGTAAAAACAAGCTCTGTACAGTACGAGAACGATGATATTATGAAGCCTGTATGGGGTGATGACTACTCAATATGCTGCTGTGTTTCGGCTACTCAGACCGGCAAGGAAATGCAGTTCTTCGGCGCAAGGTGCAATCTTGCAAAGTGCCTGCTGTATGCTATAAACGGCGGTGTTGACGAAAAGCTGCTTGAACAGGTCGGCCCGAAATATGCGCCCGTTACAAGTGAATATCTTGACTATGACGAGGTCGTTGAGAAGTATGTCAGGATGATGGATTGGCTTGCAGGTGTTTATGTAAACGCACTCAATCTGATCCACTATATGCATGATAAATATTACTACGAGGCAGCCGAAATGGCGCTTATAGATACAGATGTAAGACGTACCTTTGCGACGGGTATCGCAGGATTCTCACACGTTATAGACTCACTCAGCGCTATTAAGTACGCTAAGGTAAAGACTGTCCGCAACGAGGACGGAGTTGTTATCGATTATATTGTAGAGGGCGATTTCCCGAAGTACGGCAACGACGACGACAGGGCAGACGAGATAGGCATATGGGTGCTGAAAACCTTCCTTGATATGGTGAAAAAGCACCACACATACCGCAATTCGGAGCCGTCAACGTCTATCCTCACGATAACGTCAAATGTTGTTTACGGTGAATCAACGGGAGCTACTCCGGACGGCCGCAAGGCAGGCGCACCTTTTGCACCCGGAGCAAATCCGAGCTACGGAGCAGAACAGAACGGACTTTTGTCATCGCTCAATTCACTTGCAAAGCTGCCGTACGAATGGGCATTGGACGGTATCTCGAACACTCAGACCATAAGCCCTGACGCTCTGGGTCACGATGATGAAGAGAGGGTACGCAATCTCGTTCAGGTAATGGACGGATATTTCGACCGGGGAGCGCACCATCTCAACGTAAATGTGTTCGGTGTGGAGAAGCTCATAGACTGCATGGAGCACCCCGAGAAAGAGGAGTACGCAAACTTCACTATCCGTGTATCGGGTTATGCGGTCAAATTCATCAATCTGACGAGAAAGCAGCAGCTCGACGTAATTGCGAGAACGTGTCATAAATTAATGTAAGCGGTTGATAAATATGAGGTACAATTATTCACAGGGACTTATAAAGGGAAATGTACATTCACTGGAGAGCTTCGGACTCGTTGACGGTCCGGGAGTGAGGTATGTTGTGTTTTTGCAGGGATGCGCATTGAGGTGCAAATATTGTCACAATCCTGAAACATGGTCGGTTGAAGGCGGTTCAAGCTGGACTGCCAGACAGCTTTTTGATAAGGTGTACCGATTCAAGGACTACTGGAGAGATAACGGGGGAATAACCGTCAGCGGCGGCGAACCGCTTTTGCAGCTTGCGTTCCTCACGGAGTTCTTTGCACTGGCAAAGGAGAAGAACATACATACGGCGATAGATACGGCAGGGCAGCCTTTTTCAAAAGACGATCAGTGGCTTGAGAGGTTTTCAAATCTGATGGAGCTTACCGATCTGGTGATACTCGACATCAAGGAATGGAGCAGTGAAAAGCATAGGTCACTCACGGGAATGGGCAACGACAACATAAAGGATATGGCTGTGTGGTTGTCTGAGCACGGTAAGGATATGTGGATCAGGCACGTTCTTGTGCCGGGGTTGACCGATGACGAGGAAGATCTGAAAAATATCGGAGAGTTCATCTCCACACTTAAGACAGTGAAGAAGGTCGAGATACTTCCGTATCATGCATTCGGAGTACCAAAATGGGAGAAGCTCGGTATAGATTATGAGCTTGGGGATAAACAAGTACCGACTAAAGAAGAGATCGAACGGGCAGAGAAACTTATAAAAGCTCATTAAGAAGCAAAGCTTTGCTTAACTATAAAATCATTTGAAAGAATAAACAAAAAAGCTGCGTCTGTGTATGCAGCTTTTTTCTTTTGTAGATATATTTACTTGAACAGTACCCTTACATCATCAGGGATCGTCTGCGTTTGAAGATAGTTTTTGTAGACCTTTTCAAACCTCACTGTTGACAGCAGCAGAATTAACCCTGCGGCGGTGACCGTTACACCGGAGAATGACCCGAGAAACCACACCGACAAGGCAAAATAAACCAAGCCTCCGACAATGAGCATAACGCTTGCGACCTTGCTTCGGAGAAATTGTACAAAGAAAGTCAGCGCAAGCACGATTCCGATGAATATGATCTGTACATAGAACCCGGGATAAAATAAGACAGATATGATCAAAGACAATATCATCCATGCATAGCACAGGAGCAGTCCGCAGAAGTAAGGTGTTCTGATTCTTGACATATCCGGCAGCTTCATGAATTCTTCGGGCGACAGTCCTGCAGGGAGGATCTTGCCGCCCTGTACAGTGCCTATATGATGAGCCGAGGTGATGCTTTTACGGCGCTTTTTCTCCTCTTGTTTGATCTTCCATTTAGGTATCTCGGTGTTATCGTTCTTCCACTCGTTCAACTCCATGGGATCAACGTTATCTAAGTATGTGAAATCTGCCTTGGCATTGGCTGCATTTTTGGCTCTTTCTACGTCCTCTTTCCTCAGAGAATAGTTTTTTTGCGTGTATTCCTTACTCGGTTTGTCATAATTCATTTGATTGTCGCCAGATCTGTTATCCTTGGAGATGACGGTTTTCCCTTTTTCAGACAGCAGAACATCACCCGACAATACTCCCTTGTTATTGACAGAAAGGGTGATCTTCTCCTCTTCTTTGCATCTGACATTACAATTCGGGCAGAAAGGGCTTCCTTCCATAAATATAGCTCCGCAGTTGTGGCAGATCATAGATTTTCACTTCCCTTCAGGAATAATGCTTCGGTTCTGTATATACTGCCCGAAAGCTCTTTGAAATATAATGTTTGTCCGGAATATATCAGATATGTATGTGGGGTGTTATCCTTCGGGATAGAAACAGATCCGCAGTTCACATAAATACAATTGTCGTACACTTTGAATTGCGGCACATGGGTGTGGCCGTTGAGCAGAACTGTGCCCCGTGCTTTCGGCGGATTGTTTTCGTTGTATATGTGACCATGTGAGGCAAAGAAGGTTATCCCATCGGCAAATATGTACGCATAATCTGCCAGTATATCAAAATCAAGCACCATCTGATCGACCTGCGCGTCGCAGTTGCCACGAACGCAGAGAATGGAGTCGGCTATCGGGTTGAGCATAGAGATAACGCTTTTCGGCGCATAATCACGTGGAAGATCGTTCCTCGGACCGTGGTAAAGGATATCTCCGAGCAGGAGCAGCTTGTCAGGCTTTTCGTTTTCGTATGCCTCAAGAAGTCTTTTGCAGTAATATGCCGAGCCGTGTATATCCGAGGCTATCATCATTTTCATTGTCTATCACATCCTTTGTTAAGGAACCACTGATTAAATCACGTCCTTCGGACTGAGCACCAAATTTGCTTGCATCTTTAGTCTCGCCTGCCGGCTCGATCGGTGCTTCTGCT
>OMYH01000008.1:0-37523 GCA_900315255.1 uncultured Eubacteriales bacterium
TTTAGTAACAGTTAAAGATTTAAGTACCGTTTCAGTTGATGGCGAAGCGTATCCAGTTACTACCGTAACATTATCGCCAATCGGAATACCGGCATTCTTGAGTGCGTCCGAAAAACCTATTCCATCTGTTGTATAGCTCTGTCTTGCGCTGAACTTGATCACAATGCCTTCATTCATCTTTGCAGTCTTCAGCGGATCATATTTCTCCCTGTGAGCCGGATGAAGAGCGTGGGCGTTATCCGCCGAGATCATAAAGCTGTCTGAGCATTGCAGCGCAGTCAAGGGAAGCTCTAAGATTCTGTCTTGTCTCAGTTCTGCCTTCATAAACAAAAGGCATGATAACGTTAATTCTGCGGGCCTTGCCGACACAAGTGGAAACAATTCTCAGAAGATCCCTGTAATGATCACTGCGGCGGACTATGTGTTGAGTGACAGAAGATCAAACGGCATAGATAATTTCTGCGGCTGCGTGGACTTTATCGGGGAATTTTCAAAGGGGAAGCACAGTTATGCAGGAGTGTACGCCGTGTGGAAAAACAGGGGCGATTATGTGCGTGTACATCGCGCGGCAAGGCTTGAACAGGCGGACTTTAACGATGAGTTCCGCTCTTTCGGAGGGGAATGCTTCGGAACTATAAGGAGCGGAAGATTTGTTAAAAACAAGACTGCGTCTGACTTTGCGGAGAGCGGACAGCCCGGCATGAGCCTGCTCGGAAAAAGGATAACGCTGTCAAGGAAAATTCTCCTGCTGAAATCGTATGCAGGGGCTGATTTTGACTGTGTGTCGATACAGGACAAAGACGCTGTTATTGTGCAGACATATCATTCGGGGACGGTTTGTACCGTTGGGGATAACACCTCGTTTGTGAAGTTTGCAAAGCGGTGCAGCGAGCATAACGTCGATGTGTATGTGTTCCCGATCAGGGACAGGGGCTACATTTACCGCTCTTCAAAGGAGATCCCGTGGGATATAGTGAAGCCGCTGTTCAATGTCGGCGAGTGCGAGGCGTATGCCCGACTGCTTTTGAAGTACGGGGAAATACGCAGGTCTTAAGGCAATATCTGTGCGGTATTTGTGCGGTGTTGCCTTAAAGCGACAAGTTCTGCCTTTGCCGTGTGGTATAATAGCAGTATTATATTTCAGACGGAGGCAGACGCATGATAATATTTCATCAAAAAAGACGTTACCGCACACTTTTTGTGCTTGCTGTAATGCTTTCGAGTATGGCTGTGTCGGTAACGTGCTTCGGCACGGCTTCAAATGCAGAAACAGGCGGAAAAGACGAGCCGCCGCAGCAGCAGGACACCTCAAACGAAACAGAGGAGAAATACTTCAATCCCGAAACGGAGCAAAGGCTGTTTGAACTTTCCTTGGGGGACGAGCGGTTTGCCGAGGTGCTTGACAATTATGAGCAGTATCCGCAGTATCTGCTCGACGCTCTCTGTGTCGATCCGTCGCTGATAGAGCTTGTAACGATTTACGGCAGCGGTTACGACCCTGCCGATTGTTATATTACGCTGTCGGAGCTGTCGCAGGATATTCCCTTGTTTATTCAGTGGGACACACGCTGGGGCTATGCCCGTTACGGTGACGATATTATAGCTAACTCGGGCTGCGGTCCGACCTGTTTGTCGATGACGGCGGTAGGTCTGACGGGAAATACACTGTATACGCCGTATTATATAGCGGAATATGCAGAGGAACACGGATATTATCAGAATGGCGTGGGTACGTCATGGGCATTGTTCACCGAAGGGAGCGGGGAGTTCGGATTGAACTGCGAGGAGCTTGGTAAGAATAAGGATACGGTATTCGGCCGCCTTGCGCAGGGGTATCCGATAATCTGCTCAATGATCCCCGGAGATTTCACGGACAGCGGACATTTTATTGTGCTGACGGGTGTTGACAAAGGAATGATCAGAGTCAACGACCCGAACAGCTATGAGAACAGTGAAAGACTGTGGGAGTATTCCGAGCTTGATTGGCAGATCAGAAATATGTGGTGTGTTTCAAAGCTGCCGCAGATATCGTAATAATAAGTAAATTTAAGAGGATTTACACTTGAAAATATGCATAATTCCACAAAAATAAAAATAATTAAAAATCGGTATTGTAATGTGTTCTTCTATCATATATAATACTATAAGTTGCTGTAAGTGTCCGTTATAGTGGACATTTAAACGAAATATATGAGAAGGAGCAGAGTGCAATGTGGTATATCTATATTTTCCTGATTTCTATGATCCCGCTGGTGGAACTGAGAGGGGCTATCCCCGTGGCGGTTCTCCATGGACTTAATATCGTATGGGCATATGTTATTTGTATTATAGGTAATATGCTGCCCGTGCCGGTGATCTATCTGTTTGCAAGGAAGGTCCTCGAATGGGGCAAGGATAAGCCCGTTATCGGCAAGTTCTTCACTTTCTGTCTTGTCAAGGGCAAAAAGGGCGGAGATAAGCTTCAGGCGAAAGCAGGCAACGGACTTTTTGTAGCTTTGATGCTGTTTGTCGGTATTCCTCTTCCGGGAACGGGCGCATGGACGGGTACGCTTGCGGCAAGCCTGCTTGATATGGGCTTCAAGAAAAGTATCCTCGCCGTTATGCTCGGCGTCCTCATTGCAGGCATAATCATGGGAACAGGCTCGCTGCTTGTAGCGCATGGAGTGAACTTTATCTTCGCTCCGAAGGTGTGGGCATAAGTCCTTTAAGGTATAATAATGGAAAAATATAATTATGATATTGTGATAATCGGCGGCGGTGCAGGGGGGCTTGCAGCCGCTGTTTGTCTATCAAAAAAGCTTAGAAAATACGGCGGTAAATATAGAACAGCCGTTATCGAAAAGGAAGAGAAATGCGGCAGAAAGCTGCTCGCTACGGGCAACGGGAAATGCAACCTCACAAACCGCAATATGTCGCCTGAGTATTATAACAGGTCGGGCAGAGAATTCCTCTCTCCGATACTTGCAAAATACAAGACGGATAAGCTGTTGTCCTTCTTTTCGTCTATGGGAATGCAGTTCCGACATGACAGCGCCGGCAGAGTATACCCCTATTCGGGGACATCGTCCGATGTTCTGAATGTTCTTTTGATGAACGCCCGTATGTATGGGACGGATATTCATTGTGCGGTAAATATAGAAAGGATAGAGAATATAAGCGGCGGCTTCAGGCTTTTTAGCAAGAAGGCTGTGTATACCTGCAGAAAGCTGATAATTGCCGCAGGAGGGAAGGTGCAGCCAAATCTCGGCAGCAGGGGAGCGTCATATTCCTTTGCGAAAATGCTGGGACTTAAGACTGAGCCGTTGTTCCCGGCTCTTGCGCCGATACCGTGCAGTGATCGTGATCTCGGTATAGTCAAGGGCGTGAGAGTTCCGTGCAGCGTATCTCTTACTGCGGACGGCAGGAGCGTGCATACCGAAACGGGTGAACTGCAGCTGAACGGCGATAACATATCGGGCATATGTGTGTTTCAGCTGTCGAGGTATTCAAATGAGTTTTTCACTCTCGGCACGGTGAACGGTGAGAGGGCAGAGCAGATAAAGGTGATCGCCGACCTTATGCCTTCGTATACACAAAGCGATACAGAAAAAATGCTATTATCTCAGTGCAAAAGATATTTCGATCTGCCAATCAGTGAGATGTTCACGGGCATACTCAACAGGAAACTCGGAGAGTTTCTGTGCAAAAGGGCAGGCATTGATACTAATGATCATATGTCTACCCTGACCTTATCCGATATTGAACATATCGCAGAGCTTGTCAAATCCTGTGTGTTTGCTCCGAAGGGGATATCTTCTTATAACGCCGCTCAGGTTACGGCAGGGGGAATCAGCCTTTCTCAGATAAATCGTGACATGAGCTGCAAAAAGCACGGCGATGTCTATATTGTCGGAGAAGCGTTGGATGTTGACGGTATCTGCGGAGGCTACAATCTTCACTTTGCATTTGTAAGCGGAATTATAGCGGGGAATGCCTGCGCAGATTCGCTGAAGGGGGAGCGAAATGATACGCATTAACGATATACGAATGCCGCTCGGGTTTGATGATGGTATGCTCAAAGCTGCGGCGGCTAAACAGCTGTCGGTGGACAAGTCGAACATAAAGACGGCGGAGCTTGTGAAAAGGAGCATTGACGCAAGGAAAAAGGATAACGTATGCTTCAATGTATCTGTCAATGTCCGTACGGCGGAGAATGAGGACAATATACTCAGACGCTGTAAGAATAATAAAATAACAAAAACCGTGCCGTATCACTATGAGCTGCCGTTGTCGGATAAGCTCGGGCTTCGTCCCGTTGTTGTGGGAGCAGGTCCTGCCGGACTGTTTGCTGCCTTGATACTTGCGCAGGCGGGACAATGTCCGATCCTGATAGAGAGGGGCAGAAGCGTTGATGACAGGACAAGGGACGTTGAGCTGTTCCGCAGAGGAGGGCGGCTCGATACCGAAAGCAACGTGCAGTTCGGAGAAGGCGGAGCCGGGACTTTTTCAGACGGAAAGCTCAATACGGGTACTAAAGATGTGCGCTCACGCAAGGTGCTGGAGGAGTTTGTGCTCCACGGTGCGCCCGAGGATATTCTTGTCAACGCTAAGCCGCATATAGGCACGGATAAGCTGAAAATTACGGTAAAAAATATACGGAGCGATATTATCAGTCTCGGCGGCGAGGTGCGGTTTGAAACGAAGCTTGTCGGCATACATTCAAAAAACGGCAGATTAAGCTCGGTTGATGTTCAGTGCGGCAATACTGCCGAAACGATAGAAACGGATAATGTGATCCTTGCAATAGGTCACAGCGCAAGAGATACGTTCGGGTTATTATATGACGGGGGCTTCGTCATGCAGGCAAAGCCGTTCTCGGTGGGCGTGAGGATCGAGCATCTGCAGAGGAATATCAATATAGCGCAGTACGGGAAATTCTTTGACAGCGAATATCTCGGTGCGGCAGACTACAAGCTGAACGTACATCTGAAAAGCGGCAGGGGTGTTTATACGTTCTGTATGTGTCCCGGAGGAGAGGTAGTTGCGGCTGCAAGCGAGGAGAACACCGTAGTCACAAACGGCATGAGCGAATACGCAAGAGATAAGACTAATGCAAACAGCGCTCTTCTTGTGGGGGTGAATCCAGAGGATTTCGCAGATGATTCGCCGCTTGCGGGAGTGGAGTTCCAGAGAAGTATCGAGCGTGCGGCTTTTATTGCGGGAGGAGAAGATTACTGTGCACCCGTGCAGCGTGTGGGTGATCTGCTCAAGGGCAGAGTGTCCGAACGTATAGGCGATGTCATACCAAGCTATAAGCCGGGGTACAGACTAAGCGAGGTGTCGCAGTATCTGCCCGATTTCATGTGCAGCAGTATCAGAGAGGCTTTGCCGCTGCTTGACAGGAAATTATCGGGCTTTGCAGACAATGACGCTGTTATAACGGGCGCGGAAACGAGGTCGAGCAGTCCCGTGAGGATAATAAGAAACGACGGTCTTGAAGCTGTCGGAATGAGCGGAGCTTATCCCTGCGGAGAAGGTGCGGGGTATGCGGGAGGTATAGTATCGGCGGCAGTCGATGGTATAAAATGTGCCGAGGCTATACTAATTAAGAGCAGGAGAGGTGAATGATATGTCGGAAAAAGACGGTAAGAGCAGCAAGAAAAAATTGTTTGCGGTGCTGGAAATACTAAAGAAATACAGCGATGATGAACATCCCATGAAAGCACATGAAATAATAGAGAAACTAAGCTCGGAGTATGATCTTGCGGCGGAGAGAAAGTCTATCTATCGTGACGTGGAAACGCTGCAGGATATGGGCGTTGACATTATGAAAAGCGGCAGAGAGGGCTTTTATCTTGCTGCACGAAGCTTTGAGATAGCCGAGATAAGAATGCTCAACGACGCTATTCTCGGAGCGTCGTTCATAACTCCGAGCAAGACTAAGGTGCTGTCGCATAAGCTCACGCAGGAGCTGAGTGTCCATCAGGCAAAGCAGATCGAAACGCAGATGTATTATGACAACAGGATCAAGTTTGACAACGAGCAGATACTCTATATCGTAGACCAGCTGCATACAGCGATAGCGGCAGGGAAAAAGGTGAAGTTCAAGTATTACCGTAAGAGGATCGTGAACAACAGGGTCAGAAGAACATACACCCGTGAGCATTGCATCAGCCCCTATGCGCTGATTTGGAGCGATGACAATTATTATCTTGTCGGTAACTACGCCAAGTACGACAATCTTTCTCACTACAGACTCGACCGCATGGAGCAGCTGTCGATCACAGACGAGCCTTCCCGCAGCTTTGAGGAGGTCAGCAAATACAGAGGCAGCTTTGACGCAGGCGATTATGTCACACATACGTTCAGAATGTATTCGGGCGAGGAAACCGAGATCGACCTCATTTGCAGCAATGATATACTGGAGAAAATAATAGATAAATTCGGCGACGGCGCTCATTATATGAACTGCGAAAACGACACCTTCAGGGTGAGAACGACAGGCTATATGAGTGAAGGTCTTGTGGACTGGCTCATGATGTATTCCTCGCGCTGCTACATAAAAGCGCCCGATGAGCTCAGAGAACGAGTGATCCGTCGTGCGGCAGAGATAGTAGAGAAGCAGAGCGAGATGGTTTGACGAAATAAGGAAAAATATTTTGCAAAACACTTGACTTTACACAAACTCGCGTGTATAATTGATATGTTATTCTTAAAGAATAACTCCTTGCTCCGTAGAGAGTACGGAGCCAAAGTCCAAAAGGAGGTGCAGATAATGGAAAAGTTACAGTATTCTTACGAGTCTGTTCTTGTAGTTTCCGTAAAAGGCGGCGAAGAGGGCATTGCTAAGGTAGTAGATTACTTCAAGGGAGTAATCGAAAGACACGCAACTCTCGACAGCGTTGACGAGTGGGGCAAGAGAAGTCTTGCTTACGAGATCAATAAGGAAACTGAGGGCTACTATGTGCTCTATAACTTCACAAGCGACGCTGATTTCCCTGCAGAGCTTGACAGAAGATACAAGATCACAGACGGCGTTCTTCGTTCTTTGATCATCAAGAAAGAGGCTTGATAGGGGGTAATTTATTATGATGAACATTGTTACATTAATGGGCAGATTGACTGCCGACCCCGAGCTGAAAACAACAAATTCGGGTTTATCGTATTGCCGTTTTTCGATTGCCGTTGACCGTGATTTTACAAAACAGGGCGAAGAAAAACAGACTGACTTCATAAATTGCGTGGCTTGGGATAAGCGAGCTGAGTTTATTTCACGCTATTTTTCAAAGGGGTCTCTCATTGCTTTAAAGGGTTCTATCCGCACGGGTTCTTATACGGATAATTCGGGCAATAAGAGATATACGACCGATGTTGTTATTGACAATGTTTATTTCACCGGTGAGAAGAAAGACAGCGGTTCTTCATATTCGAGGGGCAGCCGACAGACAAGCGAAAGCAATTCTTCTTACAGGCAGGATCCGGCTCCGGCGCCGTCTTACTCAAGCGGCAGCGACAACGACTTCGATACGATAAATACGGACGAAGACCTCCCGTTCTGAGCCGATGAAGATTTTGAGAATTTATGAAAAGGAGCGATAACAATGGCTGACAGACCGGAAAGAGATAACCGCAGAAACCGCAAGGGCCGCAAGAAGGTTTGTGCGTTCTGCGTTGATAAGGTAGAAACGATAGATTACAAAGATATCGGCAAGCTTCGCCGTTACCTTTCTGAAAGAGCAAAGATTCTCCCCAGACGTGTTACAGGTACATGCGCACGCCACCAGAGAGGTCTTACTGTTGCTATAAAGAGAGCAAGACATCTTGCGCTTCTCCCTTATACAAGCGATTGATTTCAGATCATAATACAAAGAGGGTACTTTGCGGTATCCTCTTTTTTATTTGACATTTTTAGTCAAAGGCTGAAAAAAATTAAAATATATTAAAATAAATTAAAATAAAAGGTTGACAGTATGTGTGACAGGCTTTATAATTGTATTAGTTCAAATAGTATAATGATAAGACGAAGAGATTTGTCTTGAGAAGGAACGGAGGAATTTCTATGAAAAAAGTAATCATTATAGTGGTCACTATACTTGTGATCGCTGCGCTGGGCATTGTGGGATATTTTGTTGTGCTTCCGAAGATCTCGGGGAACAATAACAGCGGGAGCGTAGTATATGTTGAGAATGTCGGGGAACTGCTGTCGGGCTTTGCTTTCACCGAAAACAGATATAACGCTGTTGTTGAAACACAGGAAACGGTTGCGATAGAGGCGGACGCAGATAAAAAGATAAAAAAGACATATGTGTCCGAGGGCGACAAGGTTAAGAAGGGCGACAAGCTGTTTGAGTATGACATCGAAGAAATGAAAATAACGCTGGAGCAGTACAGGCTTGACATCGAGCAGGCAGAAAGCTCCATCAAGGCGGACAATGAGCAGATAGCCTCCCTTGAAAAGGAGAGAAAAACTGCGTCTGCAAATCAGCAGCTGAACCTCACCAACCAGATCGAGGCGCTAAAGCTGGAGATAAAGAAATCGGAATACACCAAGGCTTCTACCGAGAAAAGCATTGAGAAGCTCGAAAAGTCGATCGAGAATGCTGTGGTCACATCTACCACGGACGGCAGTATCCTTTCCGTGAACGACCCGAATGCAAAAGGTTATGTTATGATCACATCAAGCGGAGATTACAGAGTAAAGGTGATCGTAAACGAGATGAACATAAGCGCTCTGTCTGAGGGTGACGATATGATCGTGCGTTCGAGAGTCGACAATACGCTTGAGTGGAGAGGCGTTATTTCAAAGATCGACACCGCTCACCCGATAACAAATACGCAGAATAGGCAGAATAGTATGTACGGCGGTATGAACGGTTCGGAGGAATCGACCACAACGAAGTACCCCGTATATATTGATCTTGTAAGTTCCGATGGACTTATGGTAGGACAGCACGTAACCGCCGAGGTCGACACGGGCGTATCGGAAGAAGATGAAGAAGGTCTTTGGCTGTATGACTATTATATCTGTGACGCTGATTCATCGCCTTATGTATGGGCGGAGAGCAGCAGCCATACTCTTGAAAAGCGTTCGGTAGTTCTGGGAGAGTATAACGAGAATACATACAAATATGAGATTAAGTCGGGTCTTAGCGAAGACGACAGCATCGCATTCCCCGAGGAGAGATTTACCGAGGGTATGCCTGTTACTCATAATATCGAAGAGGCTTCGTTCGAAGGCGACGCCGCAGGAGAGGACGGTATGATCATTACCGAGGGTATGCCTGTTACTCATAATATCGAAGAGGCTTCGTTTGAAGATTATTCGTTCGAAGGCGACGCCGCAGGAGAGGACATTATGATCATGGACGAGGGAGTACCGATGGAAGAAGAGATCCCCGCCGATGAGCAGTAAGGGGGTATTGTTATGATATTGTCTTTAAAGGGAATTTATAAAAACTACCTCACGGGCAGCATGGAGGTGCCTGCGCTTAAAAACATCAATCTTGATGTCGAGAAGGGCGATTATCTTGCGATCATGGGTCCTTCCGGCTCGGGAAAATCTACGCTGATGAATATCATCGGCTGCTTGGATAAGCCGACGTCGGGAGAGTATCTCTTTGACGACATAAATATAGAAACACAAAACGACGCTTCTCTGTCGGAGATCAGGAACAAGGGCATAGGCTTTGTGTTCCAGAACTTTAATCTTCTTCCAAGACAGTCTGCGCTGGAGAATGTGGAGCTTCCTATGCTGTATGCCAAGGTGAAGAAAAAGGAAAGAAGAGAGATCGCAATACGGGCGCTTGAGAGAGTCGGACTCGGAGAGAGAATAGATTTTCTGCCAACGCAGCTTTCAGGCGGACAGAAGCAGAGAGTTGCGATCGCCAGGGCTATTGCAAACAATCCGAAGATACTGCTTGCCGACGAGCCGACAGGCGCGCTGGATTCAAAGTCGGGCGATCAGGTAATGGAGCTTTTTTCCGAGCTTAACCGTGAGGGAATGACCATCGTAATGATAACCCACGAAAGAGCGATAGCTGACTGTGCAGAGAAAATTGTCGTTATCTATGACGGTGAGCTGAAAACCATGGAGGAGTTTGAGCAGATTCAGAATGCCCGTAAGCACGGTTTTGGAGGTGAAAAGAATGCGTGACACGAAAAGAAAGAGATTCAAGAAAAGGATAATCGTCATCCCCGCTATTGCATTGATCGTTGTAGGTGCTCTGGTGTTCGGAATAGTCAGAAGGAACAAGGCGGACAGCGTTGTGAAGGTCGTTAATGTCGGCGAAGTCAACAGCGTGTGGTTCTTGGAGGAAGGCGGCCAGTATTACGGAACGCTCAAAAAGGGCAGCGTAGTAAACTATAAGGCTGAAGAAGAGCTTGAAATAGAAGATATCCTTGTTAAAAAGGGCGACAGCGTCAGCAAGGGCGACGTTCTTTTTACATACAATACAAAGTCGCTCGAGTTCAATGCCAACACCTGCGAAAACGAACTGAAGGCGATAGAAAACAAAATTACCATCGCAAATAACGAACTTACTATTCTCAAAAGGCTGCAGCCCTCGGAGAATGCCCCGAGTGACTACGAACCCGAAGAAGAGCCGGGCGATGAAACAAATGATGTGCCCGAAAGTTATGTTCCGACTCTGAAGCTTGAGGAGCGGATCACAAAGGACACAAAACCGTATTCGGGCAGCGGCACAAGCGACGATCCTTTTGTATACCTTGCGTCAGACAAAACCGTGGTTACAAAAGACGCTCTCATCTCACTTGCAGACGGAGGAAGATATGCGCTGATCTATGTGTGTATGCCTTCGGGGGACGTGATGTACGGCAGGAATATCGACGGCAGCAGGATAGATAAGAGCAGCGTGTCGGATTGGGTATGCTCGTTCGGAATATCTATGGACGCTATGGGCGGAGTGTCGGTTTCGCAGGAAACTCCCTTTGCGGGACTTGTGGTTTATCCGTATAGGGTAAATGTGCTTGAGGCGGGCAGCCCCGAGGAGCTTCCCGAGATGGACGGGGACGGTTTTGAGATACCCGAGGATTATGAGGAAACAACACCCGATAACAAATCCGATCCCCAAAGCTTGTCTACATATGAGATCTCCGATAAGGATAATTATATGTATCCGAGAGCGGAGCTTAATAATATGATCGCCGAAAAGCAGAAGGAAATCGAAAAGCTCGGCCTTGACAAAAAGCAGGCGGAGATCAATCTGAAAAAAGCTCAGGCAAAGCTTGAGACCGGAGCCGAGCTCGCTTCAATATCCGGAACCGTTACATTCATTGCCCCTGATGTGAAGCATCTGTCCGACAGCGGATATTTCGCAACGATAACAAGCTCCGGCGGCATGAGCGTGAGCGCAAGCGTTGGCGAATTCAGCCGTGACAAGATAGCTGTCGGCGACACCGTGACCATGACTGACTGGAATACAGGCAGTGTGTACAGCGGCGAGGTGATCTCCATCAGCGATACTCCAATCGAAAGCAGCGAGAGCGGCGAGAATTATGACGGGTTGGATCAGTCGATGTATGAGTTCGTTGTTGCAAGCAGCGATGATTTCGAGATCGGCGAGGACGAAGGTGTTTCCATCATGTTCGACAAGGATTCATCCGACGGTCTGATCGGACTTATGGGAGCATATGTTCGTGAAGAAAACGGCAGATTCTATGTGCTTGTTGAGAACAGCGACGGAATACTGGAGAAAAGGACTGTCAAGACTAAGGGCGGCATAAAGTATGGCTATGTTGCGATAAGCGGCGGCATTACGAAGGATGACTATATAGCTATTGCGTACGGAACGTCCAAGGTGGGGCTGCATACAGAGCATGTTACCGTAGACCAATTAGAGGGCGGAATGCTCGGCGGCATACTGTAAGAAAGGAGAGAGGTGTATTTTATGATCGAAAATATAAAGCTGTCATTTCAGGGAATACGTTCACATAAAATGAGATCGGCTCTGACGATGCTGGGTATAATCATAGGTATAGCATCGATAATTATCATAGTATCGCTTATCTCCGGTACGAGCGAGCAGCTGAAATCTGCTATGATAGATTCGGGAGATTCTACGATAACTGTAGCTCTCTATGACAAGGAAGAACCGTGGAATCCGCTTGATCCTATAACAAAGCCTTTGCCCGATGGCGTTATCCCTCCGGATTCCGACACTGTTGAAGCAGTTGAAAATCTGGACGGTGTGCTGGGAGCAACTCCCGTGTATTCGAGCGAATACAATGTTCAGGTAAGCTATAACGGTTCAAATGATTCGTCTGTGACTGTAATGGGTGTAGAGAAGGATTACTTTTCTCTGAAAAACTTTGCTCTTACATCGGGCAGATACTTCATTGACCGTGATTACGATGAAAGACATAACGTGGCAGTTATTACGTCGGGGCTTGCAAGCTCTATGTTTGAAAACGAAAGCGCAATCGGAAAAACCATTACGGTAGGCTCGGAGCTGTTCACCGTTGTCGGTCTGGTAAAGGAGATCCAGACGGAAGAAGAGATCAACACACTCAGCGATTATTATATGAAGGTGGCTATGCGTGCGCATGAGTTCGTGATAGTTCCTTCAACCTCGTGGGTGAATTTCGGCGGTTTTGATGTTTACAGCAGTCTTGTTGTTAAAATAAAAGACGTTGACGATACGGTTAATGTGGGCGCAGCTGCTTCGGGTGTCCTCAATGCCAATATAACCAACAATGGCTATGAGTACAGATCGTCGTCTATGCAGGATGACGCCGATTATCTGGAGAATATCACAAGGTTTGTTTCGATCCTGCTTATCGGTATCGCAAGCATATCGCTGTTGGTAGGCGGTATCGGCGTTATGAACATTATGCTTGTGTCGGTAACGGAGAGAACAAAAGAGATAGGTCTGAAAAAGGCTCTCGGAGCAAAGAAGAGGGTGATCCTCGGGCAGTTCCTAACGGAGTCTGTCGTGCTGACGGGCATGGGCGGAATACTCGGAGTTGTTATCGGGATAGGTATTTCTTATCTTGTGTCGTTTTTGCTTAATATGCCCGCTGCGATAAGCGTGCCTGCTGTGGCGGTAGCGGTAGGATTTTCTATGGGTGTCGGAATTATCTTCGGTATCACCCCGTCGATAAAAGCGGCTAACCTAAATCCGATAGATGCTTTAAGATACGAATAATTATTTATGCAGCGTGTGAGTCGTTATGGCTTGCACGCTTTTATTTGTGTTAAGGAGTTGACAAATTTATTACAAAATGATTAATATAATTCTCCTCAAGAAATATATCTACATCGAAATTTGTTATAATATTGATTAAGTGTAATTGAATATATTTTTGGTGAAAGATTTTATACGGAAATTGGCTGTTTTTTGTTTCTTTTTAGTTACAAAGAGCGCATTGCAGCATAAAGGGGAGTTATAGGAGTGCGAATAAGAAGGAAAAAATGGGCAAGACCCGAGCTTGAGGTTTGTCCGTTTTTTGAGGAAGACCCGGAGAAGAATCTCGGGCATTGGGAAGAGCTGTACGCAAGGAAACAGCCGCTTCATATTGAGGTAGGCTGCGGCAAGGGCGGTTTTGTCGGAAGACTCGCAGCAGATCACCCCGAGATAAATTACCTTGCGATCGATATAAAACCCGATATGCTCGGAGTAGCGAGGAGAAATATCGTAGGGATATTCGAGGAATCGGGCAGACAGACCGACAACATAATGCTGACGGCATACAATGTCGAGCATATAGAGAAGATGATCTCACCCGAGGACAACGTGCAGCGTATCTACATCAATTTCTGCAACCCGTGGCCGAGAGGCAAGCATAACAAGCGCAGGCTGACTTATCCAAATAAGCTTGAAAAATACAAGGAGTTTCTCAAAAAGGGCGGCGAGATCAGATTCAAGACAGACGATCTTCCTTTGTTTGAGGATTCGCTTGAATATTTCCGTAAGTGCGGATATGAGATAATCTATCAGACAAACGACCTTCACGCAAGCGATGTGAAGGATAATATAATGACCGAGCATGAGATCATGTTCAGCAATGAAGGAATAAAGATAAACTACTGCGTTGCGGTACGGCCGTAACCAAAGGGAGGCATTTCGTTGAAAAGAGCAGCGGCATCACTTTTACTTGCGGCTATCGTGCTGTTTGTATCGGGCTGCGGTGTCAATATGTTTGAGAATGCCGATATAATGCGACCACCGGGAGTAACGGGGAGCAATGCAGGGATCAGAGAATGCATCGAGAGATCGGCAGGTGCGGATTATGTTCTGAAATATCCTGCGCACGGCGATTTTCGCAGCGCCGTGATAACACGGGACTTAAACTTTGACGGCACAGACGAGTGCATGGTATTCTGCAAGTCGGATTCATCCGATAACATCAGGGTCATCATTATGTCGATGGCGGGGAATGTATGGCAAACAGACGCAGATTTTGAAGAAAGCTCGGCGCAGATCGACTGTGTGAAATTCTGTGACCTCAACGGCGACGGTATGGAGGATCCTGTTGTGGGCTGGGGAGGGTTCAACTCACTGCCCGACAGGGTGGCGGCATATGTTAATATAGACGGTGAGTACAGACAGCTTGGCATAGACAGCGTGTATGATAATATGTACTGCGGGAAATTTACCGACAATAAGCTCGACAGTATAATGCTGCTTTCTTTGTCGAGCAGCGATAATCGGGCGAAGGCGTCGCTTATTACAATGAACGATCAGCGAAGTGACCTCAAGCTTGCGTCGAGTGTTGATATGAACGACGATGTAACGGTCATTGACAACGTATCATACGGATATATAAACAAGACGAAGTACGGTCTTGCGGTAGACGGACACACCAGCAGCGGAAAATATATAGCCCAGGTGCTGTGTTGTGAGGAAAAGTCTGCTGTCGGGGTCATATATACTCAGAAATATGACCTTCCGATAAGGTGCTGCGACATCAACCGTGACGGTATGATCGATATACCCACGGTCAGCAGGCTGAAAACAGAAGAAGGTACGGAGCCTCTGGACGAAGTCTGCTTTGTCACATGGAATAATATCGATCCGGAGCGCCGCACACTAAGCCCCAAGGATTATACGGTCTTCTGCGAGAGCGAAGGCTGGTGTTACAGAGTGAGCGAGGATTTCAAGGATAAAAACACCGTTGCCCTCGAAGAAGACGGCGGGTACGGCTTTTATAAATGGGACAGCGAGGCGTATGTTCCGAAAAAAGACAGCCTTTTGTTTACGATAAGGTGCTTTGATGAAACGAAGGAGCAGTCAGACCCCGACAGCGGTGTATACAAAGAGATATTGCGAAGCGGTAATCTTGTATATGCGGCAAAAACGGAGAGCCGCAGCGGGATCGACATAGAACAAATCAAAACGAATTTTATTTTACCGAAGCTTTGAACAGCGGGTATTGATAGGAGGAACATCTGACATGAAAAAAATATTGGTGTGTGAGGACGAAGCTACGATCCGTGATTTCGTCGTTATTAATCTGACAAGGGCAGGCTATGATGTTATTGAGGCTGACAACGGCGACGCAGCTCTGGAAAAGTATGACGAGCATAACGGCGATCTCGATGTGGCAATCCTTGACGTTATGATGCCGGGCAAGGACGGTTTTGCAGTGTGCAAGGAACTCAGAGCAAGAAACGGCGGTATCGGAATAATCATGCTTACGGCAAGAACTCAGGAGATGGATAAGGTGACGGGGCTTATGCTCGGCGCCGACGACTATGTTACAAAGCCGTTCAGTCCTTCGGAGCTTGTGGCAAGAGTAGACGCTCTGTACAGAAGAGTATCGCTTGCAAAGGCTAATATCGAGAGCAATTTCAAAGAAGAGATAAAGTCGGGCGAATTTGTGCTCAATCTTCGCAACAGAACTCTGCTCAAGAGCGGCAAGGTCATTGAGCTTACACAGGTGGAGTTCCAGATCATGGAGTACTTTTTCTCAAATCCCGGAATGGCGCTTGACAGAACCAATATTCTCAACCATGTCTGGGGCGAGGCATATGTAGGAGAAGAAAAGATCGTAGACGTAAATATCAGACGTCTTAGAATGAAGGTCGAGGACGAACCCTCCAGCCCGAAGTATATCGTTACGGTATGGGGTCTCGGATATAAGTGGGACGCATAAGCGGTGCAAAGTGCACTGAGAAGGAGCGTTAATATTGGTTAACGGAATTACAAAAAGATGGTTGTTCAATTATCTTGTTGTTACAGTGGTGATCATAATTGCCTTTATTGTCGGATTATCGATTGCCGTGAGAAATTACTATTACGACGGTATAGAAAGCGTCCTGACGGATGCGGGAATGCAGGCGAGAGAAGCCCTGTCTGATATAGACCTGTCGCAGGACTCGGGTGGAGAAGCTCACATTCGCAGCTATGTCGAGAATTTCGGCGATAAGGAGAGAATAGAGCTGTCGGTGCTTGACATGGACGGAAGGGTTCAGTATTCCTCAACGGGATTTCCCTCCGATGATACGCAGTCGGTCAACGATGCTGAGCAGGCACTGTCATCTGCCGACGGTATCAGTGTAAAAATCAGATCGCTTGTTTCGGGCGAGAAGATCATGACCTGCACGGTCGCACTGAAAAACAAGGACGGAGAGGTTTATGCAGCTTTGCGTTTTGCGGTATCCTTGACCGAGGCGGATACAAGGGTGCTGTATGCTATTGTAATAATAGTTGCGGCGGCGGTATTGATCCTGGCTTCCGTGGTGATACCAGGACTTATGTTCATAAGAACGATAGTCAAGCCTGTCAGAGAATTGTGTGCAACGGCAAGGAGGATCGCCCAGGGCGACTATGAAACAACTGCCGCAAAGATGTATGACGATGAGATAGGCGAGCTGTCCGACAGCATTAATTATATGTCCGAGGAGATAAAAACCTCCGACAGCATGAAGAATGATTTCATTTCGTCCATATCGCACGAGCTGAGGACTCCGCTCACTGCGATAAAGGGTTGGGCTGAAACTATGTCTATCGGAGAACCCGATCCCGTTACTATGGGAAAGGGCCTGAATATAATAATAAACGAAACCGAACGTCTGTCGGGAATGGTGGAGGAACTGCTTGATTTTTCAAGGCTGCAAAACGGCAGAATGGTTCTTGTTATGGATAAGATGGATCTGCTTGCCGAGCTTGACGAAGCTGTTTATATGCTCAAAGAACGTGCCGTGAGCGAGAAGAAACGGTTTGTCTATGAACAGCCCGAGGGCGTTGCGGCAGTGCTTGGAGATAAGAACAGATTAAGACAGGTGTTCATCAATATAATAGATAATGCTATAAAATACACTGCGGAGGGCGGCGTCATCGGGATAAGAGTGACCTGTGACGAGGATCAGGCTCATGTCATCATAAGTGACACGGGCTGCGGTATAGCCGCAGAGGATCTGCCTAAAATAAAGGATAAGTTCTATAAGGCGAATCAGACTGTCAGAGGAAGCGGAATAGGTCTTGCGGTAGCAGACGAGATCATGAAGCTGCACAAGGGAAGCCTGGATATAGCAAGTGAAGAGAATACGGGCACGACGGTTACGATCAGTATCCCGCTGCTTGACAGCGATGACGAGGAGATCCTGAGAAGCTGATATTATTAAGGAAAGAAGAGAATATGAATGGCTGAAAAAACGAAAATAAAGACCTCGATCGGCGGTTCTGCACTTATTGAGGGTATCATGATGAGAGGTCCGAAGCACACCAACGTAGCGGTGAGAATGAACGATAATTCTATATACTGCGAAGAGGTGGAGTTTAAATCTATTGCAGGTGATGTGAAGTTTTTCAAGCTTCCTTTTGTAAGAGGCTTCGTTTCACTGGTCGATTCTATGAGACTTAGCATGAAGTGCCTCACGCTTTCTGCCGATAAGGCTATGGAGGGCGGCGCAGAAGAGGAAGAACCGACTAAATTCGAGAAATGGGCAATGGATAAGTTCGGAGATAAATTCTATAATATGCTTATGGCGGTCGCTTCGGTACTCGGTGTGCTGCTGGCGGTAGTTCTGTTTTTCTGGATCCCGTCCGTTATCTTCAATGGTCTCGCAAAGGTTGCCCCCGCTCTTGATAAGGGTACTGTTTGGAGAAGCGTGCTTGAGGGAATACTCAAAATCGCAATATTCCTGGGGTATATTATAATAATATCGAGAACGCCTGACATGAAACGGACTTTCATGTATCACGGAGCAGAGCATAAGACGATATTCTGTTATGAGAATTTAGAGGAGCTGACCGTCGAGAACGTCCGCAAATACACACGTTTTCACCCGAGGTGCGGCACAAGCTTCATGATAATCATGCTGCTTGTCGGCATTATCATCGGATTGTTCATTACCGCAAAGAATCCGTTCCTGCGGGCATTCATAAAGATACTGCTTCTGCCGGTATCATGCGGAATAGGCTATGAGCTGATCAAGCTTTGCGCAAAGTATGACAACGCATTCACAAGGATAGTTGCAGCCCCGGGACTGATGGCTCAGAGGATAACGACTATTGAACCCGATGACAGCATGATCGAGGTCGCAATAGCAGCGATAAAGCCTGTGATCCCCGAGAACGGTGAGGACAGGATATGACGCTCGGTGAGGTCTTTAAAAGGGGCGAACGGTTGCTTGCCGAAGCGGATATTCCCGATCCCGACGTCGATTCCGCCGTACTTATGGAGCATTTTTTTGGGTGCGACAAGGCAAGACTTATCATACACGGACACGATATTGCCGCCGATAGACTGACGGAGAAATTTTTCTCGGCGATAGAAGAACGGAAAACCGGCCGCCCGCTGCAGTATATCACAGGAATATGGAACTTCATGGGTTATGATTTCTATGTGGGCGAGGGCGTGCTTATTCCACGTGACGATACCGAGATACTTGCCGAAGAGGTTTGTTCTTTTTTCTGCGGCAGAAAGGGTGCTGCGGCAATAGACCTGTGCTCGGGCAGCGGAGCTGTTGCTGTGACCTTGGGCAAGCTTTGCCCCGACTGTACGGTGACGGCGGTGGAGTATTCGCAGGACGCACTGGAGTATCTTAAAAAAAATATTGCTTTGAATAATGCCGTAAATGTCACAGCGGTGTTCGGTGATGTTACGGCTTGTTTTGATGAATATGAGGACGAGTCGTTTGACTTGATAGCGTCAAATCCGCCGTATATAGAAAGTGACGAGATAGACACACTTCAGAGGGAGCTTCAGTTTGAACCGAGAATGGCTCTTGACGGAGGGAAAGACGGACTGTACTTTTACAGGATAATTACAGAAAAATGGAGATCCAAGCTGAAGGCAGGCGGTATGCTTGCTTTTGAAGTAGGAGAAAGGCAAAGCTTGCCCGTTAGTGAGCTGCTCCGACAGCACGGATTTGAGGATATATACACAAAAGAGGATCTGCACGGATACAACAGGATAGTGTGCGGAACGAAAAAATAATATAAAAAGGAATGATCAAAATGGCAGTAGATAAAGAAAAAGCTCTTAATACCGCTATCGCGCAGATCGAGAAGCAGTTCGGCAAGGGCGCAATAATGCGTATGGGACAAAAAGAGGTGCTGAAAGTAGACGCTATCCCGACGGGATCGCTGTCGCTTGATATTGCACTTGGTATCGGCGGTCTGCCGAGAGGAAGGATCATCGAGATGTACGGTCCCGAAAGCTCGGGCAAAACGACCTTGTCACTCCACTGCATAGCGGAGGCGCAGAAGCAGGGCGGTACGGTAGCGTTCATAGACGTTGAACACGCTCTTGACCCCGTATATGCTCAGGCACTCGGAGTAGACGTTGATTCTCTGCTCGTATCGCAGCCCGACACTGGCGAGCAGGCGCTTGAGATCACCGAGGCTCTCGTTCGTTCAGGCGCAGTTGACGCAATAGTTGTGGACTCGGTTGCTGCTCTTGTTCCGAAAGCGGAGATAGAGGGCGAGATGGGCGACTCTCATGTCGGCCTGCAGGCAAGACTTATGTCCCAGGCACTCAGAAAGCTCACGGGCGCAATCTCAAAGAGCAACTGCGTGGCTATCTTTATAAACCAGCTCAGAGAAAAGGTCGGCATAATGTTCGGCAACCCCGAAGTAACTCCCGGAGGCAGGGCGCTCAAATTCTATTCGTCCGTTCGTCTTGAAATACGCAAGGGTGACTCTATCAAGGTGAACGCAGAAGTTATCGGAACTCACACAAAGGTCAAGGTAGTTAAAAACAAGATGGCTCCTCCGTTCAAGGAAGCAGAATTTGATATTATGTATGGTAAAGGTATCTCGAAGGAAGGCGAGATAGTTGATCTCGGTGTCCGTGCAGATGTTATCAAAAAGTCGGGCGCATGGTTCAGCTATGGCGACAAACGTCTTGCACAGGGCAGAGATAAGGTCAAGGAGCTGCTTAAAAATGATCCCGAGCTTGCAAAGGAGATTGAAGAGAAGATTATGGCAAATATAGACAACCTTGCACCGATCCAGTCAAAGGGCAAAGCTGCTAAGGGTAAGTCGAAGAAGCAGGCTATCGAAGAAGCGGAGGCGGAATCAGAAACAGAGATTACATCTGAAGAGGACACAGCCGCCGAGCAGAGCAATATAGTTGAGATCGCAGATGATGCGGCGTTTGAAGAAGCGCCGAAACCGCAGGAGAAAAAGCCCGATCTGGCAGATCTCATGCTCGATATTAAGGAATAATGACGATCACGGATATACAGCCCGCAAGAAAGGGCATGAGCAGGGTCTATATCGACGGCGAATTCGCTGTATCTCTCGACACACGCGCCCTCAATGAAAACGCTGTTTCGGCGGGTATGGAGATAGACGATGAACAGCTGCATGAGCTTATTGAAAAATGCGGGTACAGACGTGCAAAAGAGAAAGCACTCTGGCTGCTGTCCGGGAAGGATTATTCCAGACGTGATCTATTCGACAAGCTGGTCAAGGAGTCGGACGAGGATACTGCAGAAGAAATATGCGTCCGCATGGAAGAGCTTGGACTTATCGACGACGAGAAGTACGCAAGGCGATTGGCGCACGACCTTTTCTATCTGAAAAAGCTCTCACGCAGAGGAGTAGTGTATAAGCTGATGGAAAAGGGCATTGACCGAGAACTTAGTGAGGAGATCGCAGATGAGTTTGATGTTGATCCCGTGGAGCAGCTGGTCGAGCTGATAGAGAGAAAATACGCCGACAAGCTTGACGACGAAAAGGGCAGGCGGAGAACGATCGCAGCTCTGCAAAGGCTCGGTTACGGCTGGGGAGATATAAAATCTGCATTAGAGGAATTTGAGTAATTTTCAGGAGGAATAATAATGCCGAATACTGTGGGAATGGTCAGCTTAGGCTGTGCGAAGAACCGTGTTGACGCAGAAATGATGCTTTACACGCTCAGGGAAGCAGGCTATAAGATCGTTGAAGAAGCGGCTATGGCTGATGTTGCGATAATCAACACCTGCGGCTTCATAGAGAGTGCAAAGCAGGAGAGTATAGACGAAATACTGGAGCTTGCAGCGCTCAAAAAAGAGGGTAAGATCAAGGCGATTATAGCCACGGGCTGCCTTGCCGAGAGATACAGGGAGCAGATGATGAAGGAGCTGTACGAGATAGACGCAGTGGTCGGTATCGGTGCGAATGCTCAGATCGCCGACATTGTTGCAAAGGCACTGAAGAAAAACAAGGTGGAAGCATTCCCCGATAAATGCAATCTCCCGTTGGAAGGTAAGAGGATACAGAGTACGCCCTATTATTATGCGTACCTTAAAATTGCCGAGGGATGCGATAATCACTGTACATACTGTGCTATACCAATGATAAGAGGCAAGTACCGTTCGAGAGAGATGGATAATATCGTCGCAGAGGCGCAGCAGCTTGCAAAGAACGGTGTTAAAGAGCTTATCGTTATTGCTCAGGATACCACAAAATACGGCGTTGATCTTTACGGAGAATACAAGCTTGCCGAGCTGTTAAGACGTGTCTGTAAGGTGGACGGTATCGAATGGGTAAGAGTGCTGTACTGCTATCCCGAGTGTATCACAGACGAGCTGATAGATGTATTTGCAGCAGAGGATAAGCTGCTCAAATATATGGATATTCCTTTACAGCACTGTAACGGCGATGTACTTAAACGCATGGGGCGTAAGGGGAATCGTGAAGAACTGACTGCTCTCATAAACAAGCTCAGGGAAAGAATACCGGGGCTGACTCTCAGGACGACCTTTATCACGGGTTTCCCCGGAGAAACAGAGGAGCAGTTCGAGGAGCTTGCGGAGTTTGTAAATGAGATAAAGTTTGAGAGAATGGGATGTTTCCCGTATTCTCAGGAGGAAGACACACCTGCGGCACGTATGCCCGATCAGATCGACGAGGATATAAAGGAGCGCCGCGCAGAGATACTCATGGACAGTCAGCAGGTGATCATGCAGAAGAACTGCGAAAAGCTTATCGGTACTCAGATCGAGGTTGTAGTCGAGGGCTTCGACCGCTATGCGGAATGCTATTTCGGCAGGAGCAAGGCAGACGCCCCCGAGGTAGACGGCAAGGTGTTCTTTACGGTATCGGGAGATAAGCCGAAGCAGGGGGATATCATTAAAGTACAAGTGACAGACTGCCTTGACTGCGATCCCATCGGAGAAGCGTAGCCTTCGCCCTCGGGAGAAGGTGGCAGCCGAACGGCTGACGGATGAGGCATATTCTGTAAGGCAACAGAAAATAAAACGGTTATTTTCGCTTTCCGATTTTTACCATATAAATAGGGAGGAATACTATTGAACTTACCAAACAAATTAACTCTTCTCAGGATAATCCTTGTGCCGTTCTTTGTGGCGGCGCTGCTTCTTAAGATAATCCCCTATCATTATATTATTGCGCTGGTTATTTTTGCAGTGGCTTCGATAACCGATATGCTTGACGGCAAGATCGCCCGCAAGTATAATATGGTGACCGACTTCGGCAAGTTCGCCGACCCGCTCGCAGACAAGATACTCGTCATATCGGCATTCACCTGTTTTGTCGAAATGGGTATCGTAAGCTCGGTGTTTGTGATCATCGTCCTGTTCAGGGAGTTCACTGTGACGTCTATCAGGCTTGTGGCTGCAGAGAACGGCAAGGTTGTTGCGGCGAATATGTGGGGCAAGGCAAAGACTGTCAGTCAGATGGTCGCAATTATTGTTGTTCTGCTCTACGGCGTTGTTACCGATATAACACAGCTCGGTGAAAATGTTGTTTTTATTTCAACGATAGTTCAGCAGGTTATATTGTGGATCTCCGCTCTGCTTACAGTCATTTCGGGCGTGATCTATATAAAGGATAATTTCGGATTTATAAAAAATGCAAAATAAAACAAATTGGCGGTGGTATAATAGAAATACCGCCGTTTTTTTGCATAAAAAAGCAAGCCGGGAAACCCCGACTTGCGGTCATGTTAGTTTAATGATCAACGGTTACATCGGAGAAAGAGCAACGATCTCTGTAGTGCCGTTAATAACAGAGCCGCCTGTGCCGTTAGCTCGGATAGAGGCAGAACCGTCTTTCCATACGATCTCATATGTCGATCCCCCGATCGTACGTTGATGAAGAAGGGCGATTTTAAGATTGTTCTCTGCCAACACGTCCCCTACGGTTGCGTCTGCGGCGATGTTATCTAAATATGTCGTAACAGTATTGCCCGCCTTGTAGGTGTTGATAGCTTATTTGAGAACCATATCAATTGTTGTCTTGTCGGATTCGAGAGCGGAAAGCTTTGCAGAGTTTATCGTTGTTGTAATAACCGGAATTGCGATTGCCGCCAGGATCGCAAGAATCGCAATAACGATTACAAGTTCAACGAGCGTAAAGCCCTTTTTCGACCTATTTGCCTGAATTTTCTGTACCATTGTCATAAAGCGTTACCTCTTTTCTAAAATATATCCTCCGATCAATCGATCGGCATTCCCCAAGATATATGTCCCTGTTTTATTGAATACGGGCGGGACGCCACGGAAGCTGTCGGCTTCATTCTGATTATACGATCCTATCATTAAATATACACTGCGATTGTGAATGCTATGTGAAAAACATTGGAAAATGTTATGTTCTTTTGTGCTGATTTGTATTGATTTTAAGGCGGAGAGGTAATATCTTTGCATAGTTTGCAGAGTAAGAAAAGCCGGTCACAAGAACCGGGCAGCATGTTTGCAAAAAGCACAAAAAGCAAGCCGGGCAAAAACCCGACTTGCGATTTAGTGATAAAAACTATGTTTTGCGTTTTATTACTTCGGACCAAGGCTTGATATTTTTATAGTTCCTGAGAGAGAAGCTACACCTGAGTTCGCAAAGTTCGCACCAACTACAACAGATGCACCGTTGTGTTCAGGATACATTTCTTTTTGAACGTTACGAAGTTCAGCAATATATGTATTTGTTCGATCGCATTCAATCTCTCTGGAGGATTTTTTTATCCAAATAAGATTTCAAATCATCAGCCACTTCTTTTTTTGAATTATCGTCTAAACTATCCATTTTTGCAACATTAAGTACAAGATCTTCTGAAAACGTTTCATAATTCACAGATAGATTTTCTTCTGTCAATCCTGTTCGTAAGTATACTTCGTCTGTAAAAACACTGTATTCGATATCTTCTACCCAAAGACGTACTGTTATCTTATCATTGTTAGATTTCATCTTGTCAAAAAGGACAGGGTCGATCTTATCTTTCCACGCAGCTGAGGGTGAATCCTCTGTCTCGGCTACAGTCTCTGCAGCAAAGGAATCATATTGGGAGTGAGCCACGGCAAAGTTTCCGCCAAAGACAGTATGCTCATTCAGCGTTATGTTATCAAACTAAAACAGCTCGACGACACCCAGCTAAAAGCAGCAGACGTGAACGGTGATGGCAAGGTCACCAATAAAGACGCCCTCGCTATTCTCCGCTTTACGATCGGATTTAAGGTCGAAGGCTTGTCATAATATAGTTATATTAAGGAACCACTGATTAAATCCCCCTCTCCCGACAAAGGAAAGGGGGAACAGTTTTATTCCTTAACGTTTTTCCCACTCGGATCAACGTGCACCATGCAGTGCTTCACCCGAGGGAATTTCTCCTCTATGCTGTCGTGAACCTTCTCTGCGATCTCGTGCGCCTTTGCAAGCGGCAGCGTAGCGTCTGCCGATATGATCACATCAACATATATCCTTGCGGCGAACATCCTGGTCTTTAGCTCAACAAGCTCTTCGACGCCCTCCTGCGAAAGTATCGTTTGACGCATCTCCTGCTGCAGTTCATCATCACAGGCTTTGTCTACCATTTTGTCCAACGATTCCTTAAATATGTCGGCGGCCGCTTTTATGATAAACAAGCATATCACAAGACAGGCCGCAGGCTCACACAGGGCAAACCCCGACCGTGTGCCTATTATACCGATAAATGCTCCTACTGATGATAATGCGTCACTTCTGTGGTGCCATGCGTCTGCTTTGAGCGCAGGCGAACTTATCTTTTTTGCATAGATCATTGTATATCTGTATAACGCTTCCTTTGATATTATCGAGATCACCGCCGTTATAAGCGCCGCTGTCCCGGGAATTACCGCCGTGTGATAATTCCCCGATAGAATAGAATCAAGGGAGCTTTTTGCGATTCCAATGCCGGTTATGAATAGTATGACTGCAAGTATTATCCCTGCGGCGCACTCAAAACGCTCATGCCCGTAGGGATGTTCCTTGTCGGGGGCTTTTTTTGATATGCGAAATCCTATTATTACTATTATCGTGCTGAATACGTCCGAGGCGGAGTGTACTGCGTCCGATACCATAGCCGCAGAGTGGGCGAAAACTCCTGCTAAAAGCTTCACGACCGCAAGCACAATGTTTACGATTATACTTATTGATGATACCTTTGTTACGATACGGCTGTTGTCCATAATATCACCCCTGAAAAATAAAAATACACCCGCGGAACGTTTTCTGTTCCATAGGTGATACCCGATGATCAACTGCTGCTGAATAACCCGGCTGCTCATTCTTTGCAAACGCTTCCTGTTCAGTATATTATATTGTATGCCGGATCAGTGTTTTCGTTAAAAAAATTGTACCACAAATAATAAAAATGTCAATAGACGAAACAAAAAAATATCCTATATGTTTTTGTAATATTCGCTGTGGTTATGAATTATTTGGTTCGATGTAAAAGAATCACCGTTCCCGGATTTCCTTTTCAGCCTAAACTCATGTTTTGCGACAACCGACTGCGACACGTTTATTATAACAAATCTGTTACACTGTTTACAGATACGGTGAGTTTTCCTCAACGATCGGACATCATGTGGAAAACATATCTTTAACTGAAAGGACGTTATGTATGAGGGCAATATCTTTAGGAAGAAAAAATCTGTCGGTTCTGTTTGGCGCAAAGGGAGAGTACAATACATTGCTGATCAATGTTATATATTTTCTGTGCGGCACTGTTGTATCCAGGGGAGCTGTGTTTGGCAGCTTTGCCCCGTTCGGAGTTGCGTTCTGTGCGGCTGTACCTTACAGAAACGCATTCTTCGGCTCTGTCGGCTCGGTTGTGGGTTATATTCTGCTGTACCCGCAGGGCAGCTTCCGCTATGCCGCCGCAGTAGTAACAGTATATGCGATAAGGTGGCTGCTTAATGACATTGAAAGGATACGTGACAGTATTATTTTCTCTCCGATTGTCGCTATGACTCCGTTACTCTGTACGGGTATCGTTATCATACTTGTGACGGGCAGAGGCTTTGATGATGTTGTGATGTGTGTGATAGAATCCTCGCTTTCTGCGGTCGGGGCGTACTTTTTTGGCAGGAGCGTGTCACTTGCGTCTGGCAGTAAGGGGATCTCTACATATGATCAGCAGGAGATAGCCTGTATAGTGATGAGTTCGTGTATATTCCTGCTTGCGGCGAATTCCCTGACCTTTTCCGGTATATCTTTAGGCAGGATACTTGCCGTGACAGCGGTACTTTTTTGTGCGTATTACGGGTCGGTTTCGGGAGGTTGTATCGGCGGTACCGCTACGGGGATAGTTTTCAGCATTGGTTCGGAGCATTACGGGTTCATAGCAGCAGGGTACAGCTTCGGCGGTCTTATGGCAGGATTGTTTTCGTATGCCGGTAAGCTGTGGGTGTGCGCATCGTTTGCGTTATGCTCGGGTATTTGCTCTTTACAAAACGGATTGACAAAGGAGTCGGCGGCAATCTTTTATGAAACAATAATAGCGTCTGTGTTATTCATGCTCACACCAAAAGAGATAGGCAATAAGATAGCGTCGTATATATCAACACATACGGACACTTCGGAAAGCGAGGGACTCAGACGTTCTGTAATAATGCGCCTTGATTTTGCGTCTAAGGCGCTGAAGGGAATCTCCGACACGGTCAATGCGGTAGCATTGAAGCTGAAAAATTATTATTCCGAGGATATAGACAGCGTATACACTCAGTGTATCGAAGCCAACTGCACACGCTGCGGAATGCGGGCTTTTTGCTGGCAGAACGACGCCGAAAGAAAGGAGGATAAATTCGTTCAGATAACGCCCCTGCTTAAAAAGAACAGCGAGATAAGCGGCGAAACGATAAGGAAGCTCGTCAACGGAAAATGCTGCAAGTCAAACGAAATGGCTCATACAATAAATGACCGTTACGAAAGCTATATGAATTTCGTAACTGCAGAGTCGAGAGTTTCTCAGATAAGGGGCGTTGTAGCAGGCCAGCTTTGTGGACTTGGCGATATACTCGCAGACATGAAATCAGAGTTTGAGCATTATGAAAGCTACGACCTCGGAGCGTCTGAAAGGGTATGCGCATATCTGAAGGCAAACGGATTCATTCCCGTTGAGTGCAGCGCACGGCTTGATAAATTCGGCAGAATGGAGGTGGAGCTTGAAACGGCCGACAACGGTAAACGCATAGTCAAGCAGCCAAATATAGTGAAAGAAATATCCAAGGCTTGCGGAAGAGAGCTGGAAACTCCACAGGTGACAAACATAGGAGGCAGGAGCAGGGCAGTGTTTTCGGAAAAGCCCAGATTTGATATACAGGTAGGCTCGGCGCAGCATAACTGCGGCGGCGGAACGCTTTGCGGTGACAGCTTTAATTACTTCAATGACGGGCAGGGAAGATTTGTGTCTATCATCAGTGACGGCATGGGTACGGGCGGCCGCGCTACCGTAGACGCAGGACTTGCGGTAAGCGTTATGACAAAGCTTATCAGAGCAGGACTCAGCTTTGACTGTTCGCTCAATGTAGCGAATTCCGCATTGATGGTAAAATCCGAGGACGAGTCGATCTCTACCGTTGACATGGTGAGCATAGACCTCTTTTCGGGCATAGCAGAGATCATGAAGGCGGGAGCGCCTATAACGTTTGTGAGGAAGAACGGCAGGATACATCGTGTCGAGCCGACCTCACTGCCTGCAGGAATACTCAGCGATGTTAAGCTGACGCATGATATGATCGAGCTTGCTCACGGAGATATTATAGTGATGGTGTCTGACGGAGCAGTTGCGATCAGCGATAGCTGGATAGGTGAGATGATGAGAGGCTATGAGGGGGCGGATATACAGGAGCTTGTCAATGATATTATCGACGAGGCAACTATCGGCAGCAGACTTTGCCGTGACGATGATATTACGGTAATAGGAATGAGGGTGATGGACTGCGTGTAGTTCGGAGCTTCGTTTCCATCAGCGGCTGATCAGATACCCCGGTATGACCACAAAAGCAAAGAATGCAAGACTTATCAGGGTGAAAATCTTTATGAACCTGCCGCCGTTTTCGGGGTATTCCCGAACGTAGATACGATAGTTAATGACAGACGCAAGCGAGCCTATCAGCGAACATAACCCTGCGCTGTCAAGACCGTAGAGCAATGCCATGTGATTTTCGGAGAATTTGAAAAGCACGATCGAGGCAGGGACATTCGATATTACCTGACTAAGCAGGATACCCCATGCGTATTCATGCCCTGCGACCGCATTTTTCAAGAAATCGTGTATGCCCTGATTGGAGGCGATCAACGAGGAAAAAATAAAAAAGCACAAGAATGTAAGCAGCAGTACATAATCTGTTTTTATCAGAATCTTTCTGTCGGTAATAAGGACAGCCGCAGCTGTGATGATTACTGATATGTACCACAACGGTGTACGGCTGACGATCGTCCATATTATCATACAGAACAACACAAGATATACTATACGCTGTACTCTTCTGTCTTTTTCCCATTCTCCCGAAAAGGACTCATTGTCTGCAATACCGTTTTTTTCTTTTATATCTTTGCGGTACGGAAAGAGTACAAACAGCGCAAGCAGTACGCTCGAAATGATCCAGATGGGGAACATCATTTTTATGAAGCCGAATGCAGACATTCCCGACTGACCGAAAATAAACAGATTCTGAGGACTGCCGAACGGAGTGAGCAGAGAGCCTCGGACAGCGGCGATATTTTCCATTGTAATTATAGGAAGAATATATTTTTCCTTGTCGGCGGCTCGAAACAGTATTATTGTCAATGGTACAAAAATAATGAGAGAAACATCATTTGTAACAAACATGGAAGAAAAAAACACCGAGAACACAAGGAACATTGACAGCCCTGCGCACGATCTTATTCTTCCTGCAAGTTCTAGAACGGGCTTGAATATGTTTTCCTGCTTAAACCCCTCCAATACGGTAAGCATCATAAACAGAGTGGCAAGCGTTCTTATATCTATGTCCTTCAAAAGCGATGGGGTAGGGGGTGTTATTATCATAGCCACGGCTGCGGCTGCGACGGATACAGTCAGCATGGGTTCTTTTTTCAGAAATTTAATTACTTTATTCAATATCGTATACCTCCTCTTAGTTTATTCGGAATGGTTAACTTCTTTTTTTACAAGTTCTTCAAAATCGCATAACAGCTTGTATCTGATCTTCTCCGGAGCAGAGCGATAAGCAGATATCAGCCTGTTTTCATCGATATCAAGGTCGTTTCGGTATTCTCCGTAAACAATATAGTCTATGGACGTATCAAGATAATCGGCGATTTTTGCAAGTATATCGCCTTTGGGGAGCAGTCCCTTTTTCCAGTTGCCGGTGCTGCCTGTGCTTAATCCCAAATCCTTGAGCATATTTGTTACGGTTGTATTTCTTTGTTTGCATAGAGTTTTTAATCGGTCATAAAACATACAAAAATCACCTCTCTGAATTGTGTAAAATGTAGAAACTCAGATTAATGAGTATAATTAAGATAAAGAATATGAGAATAGAGTTGTAAAAAAGTTAAAAAGGTTCATTTATATATTATACCACAGCAGGCTTCTTTTGCAACTTGTTTTCGTGTTCAAAAGCAAAAAGGGAGTGAATTAATATGAAGTGGTTTCATATACCTTGGTTAATACCGTTCCCGGTTTTATACCATTGGTTTTAACCGTTTCTGCAATCAAATTCAGGAGGTGAGTTTATTGGTTATTTTTGGGCGGGTGTTGTTACAGCAGCGTTGATTTCCGCACCTTGGTGGTTCAGATAATCACTTCTGAACTTATACATCGTTAATAGGAGGTGTTTGTATGAAAAATGAATTTTTGTCAGCATTGTGTCGGAAAATTTATGCTTGCATACGGTAATGAGGAATATGTAGATCCATATACATGTAGAATGGCAGATCTAAGAAAAGACCTTGTAATGAAAAAAATCAAAGCGCTGGAAAATAGAAAAGGTTAATGATCTGACAGTCGAAGGAAAAGATTCGGCTGTCATTTTTTATAAAAAACAAAAGAAAATTTTTTTGTGAAATATACAATAATATTTTGACTTTTTCAAAATATATGATACAATTAATATGAGAGATTATAGTATCATATATAGGGGGACTTTTTAATGGATACATTAATAGGAAAAATATGTCCTTTCTGTCAGGAAACTATCAAGGAGGGCGACTCGGTCATTGTCTGTCCGTCCTGTAATATTCCTCACCACGAGAAATGCTGGTATGCTCACGGGGGCTGTACTACGCATGAGTGCCTGTATCAACCGAACACTGCGGCTGAGTCAATATCGGACAGCGGGTTTGATCTGTCGGCTCAGCTCGATGAAATAGACTTTGCGCCGGAACTGCCTGCTGATACGGAACAGCAGACCGGCGGTACGGATATGACCAAAGGTTTTATGCCGACACAGTTAGACACTTCATTCAGATCGGGCGGCAGCGGCAATAAATCAAAATCAAACGGTCTGAACCGTTCCATTACCATAATGAGTTTCATGGAAAACTATGTCGAAGAGGACGAGAAGGAATACTCAAAGCAGCGTGATGAGAGAATAAAGCTCGGCAAGCAAACGCTGAATGTTATGAATTTTACAAACGAGAATGCTGTGAATCAAAAGAAAACCGAGGGGTCTCAGACGCAGCAGAAGCCGGCGTCCCTGACTAAGCCGCAGCAATCTCAGCATAAAGCGTCCCTGACAAAGCCGAATCAAAACAGAACGCAGCCTGCGCAAAAACAGAATACTAACGGTTCAGCAGGAACAAAGGCGAATCTCAGCAAATCGCAGACACACGGGTCGACGAAGGCGTCGCTTACCAAACCTAACGCAAATGTAAAACCATCACTGCAAAAAGCAACGGATACAAAACCGATGCTGACAAGGAACGGCAAACCTGTCAACGATAAGCGTCCTGTCAATAATCCCGCAGCCAATAATAAACTCAATTCTGCAGTAAGGAATATTAACGAGAAATCTGTTATGACTCCTGCGAATAAGGCAAACAGATTGACTCCGCCCAAAAAAGTGGAGGTTCTGTGCGTTAAGTGTAAAAAACTGATCTCTTCGGATCAGGATTTCTGCCCGTACTGCGGAGCTGTTCAGAAGGAGAAGGAAAAGCCCCAGTTCAAAAGACAGGTCGCTTGTCCTAACTGCGGCGGTCTGGTCAGGGCGGATCAGGTGTTCTGCCCGAGGTGCGGAAAGAAGATCGAAGAGCATTTGACTATGAGAGAGATGCCGCCCAGTGAGATCGTTCCTACAGAAGAAGTGGATACATCAGTCAGTTCTGCGGTCAATACATTTTCCGAAACCATGGAGCAGAGCAGACAAAACAGAAAAAAACGTCTTATCTTTACGGGTGTGGCAACTGCATTGCTGGTCATTGCAGTTCTGATCACAACAAAAGCTACTGCTAAGAAGGACTTCAAAACTATGTTCTCTGATATTGAAAGCAACAGCTGGTGCGAAATATCAGATGACGGAATGAAAATGACTATAGATACCAATCCCGACGATGTTCCGGACGCTATCGAAACAATGGCATATAGCCGTATCAAGGAGATAAATAAAGCATTAGGCTTTACAGATAACATATACAGAGGCATGGGCAGCACAAAGGCTGCTGACGGAGAAAAATATGCTACCTTCCAAAAATATAAGGTGACATGGAAATATCACCCCGACAGAGGTCTTGAAGTGGAGTACACAATACAATAAGAGGTATGCTATGAGCGAGAAGTATATCAGAATATGTCCGTGCTGCCGTGAGGAAATCACAGAAGACGATAATTATGTTGTGTGCAGTGTATGCCGAACCCCTCACCATACGGAATGCTGGCTGAAAACAAAGCATTGCTCTGAGGAGGGCTGCAGCGGCGACAGCACGTCGTCGGGTTACGGAAAAACAGATTCGCCCTTTTATATCAATGTGGGTATGGAGATCGTTCCGGAGAAATCGTATGATTCGGAGATCGCCCTGTCAGACAACAGCGGGATCATCGAGGATTTTGTCACGATGGCACTTGTTGAACGAAAAGCCGAGTATTATCTCCCGAAATTTACTTCAATGGATAAGACAAACGGCAAGATAAGCTTTAACCTTGCGGCGTGTCTTTTTGGGTGGTACTGGAGCATTTACAGAAAATTATATATACCTGCCTTTATTCTTATGGCGTCACAGCTGCTTGTTATGAATCTGCCCATAAATCCGGTTTTCAGATATATACTGGCAGGACTGCTGTTTCTGACAAACGGACTCATCGGCAATTATCTTTACAAAAAGCGGATCTACCGCTGCAGGGAAGAGGCGATAAGGCTCAAAGAACCAAACCGCTCGGCTTATATTGCCACAAAAGGCGGAGTAGATATGGTGCTTACGATAGTAATGTTGGTTATCTTTTCCGTAATCTCTGTTATAAGGTCGTATTTGCCGTTTTTTATGGCTTTTTTCAAAATAATTCAATAAGATGCGAACCGCCCTTTTCGGGGCGGTTCTTTCTGTTTGGGGTATATATGCAATTCGAAGTAATACGCAATTTTGATAAAAGAATTAAAATCAGTTTTGCTGTCAGTATCTTTCAGAACTGTACGGCTTGTGCTCAGAAGACCGCACTTCCGTTTGATGTCAGCTCAACATATTCAAAGGTGTATCCCAACAAATCGTTGAGTATCGTATCTGCCTGTGTCTGATATGTATAATTATCAATATAGTAATCGCCGCTGTGTTTCGGCTGATCGTGGGTTTCCGTATCAAGCATATATTTTTTGTACAGTTCATCGGCTTTCTTCAGCAGATCTTCTTTATATGTCTTGTAATTAATGTCCATCCACTCGTTGATGTTTGCACCGCTTGTTGTGCAGGCAGCTGAAACAAAGTCAAATGCCGAGTCCTCCGCAAGCTTTCTGAGAGTGTCGGGTCTGCCGTTTTCGCAGAATTCGTAGTAGCTGTCAGGATAACTGTACGTATAATCCTGATAATTCCTTGAAGATATGGGATTTATCTGATAATCGCGAAGAACCTTGAGTGTGTTCTCATAGTACGGCTTGATGATCGTCGTTACTGTTCTGGTGTTATTGTTATAGTCATAATGATAATCATCATAATCATCATAATCATCATAATAATAATTATACTCATAATAAGGCTGTGAGCTGTTATCGTCATCGGTCAGGTATCTTATCGAAGCATGAATACAGGTGTCGCCGATGAACGGGTAAGCTTCTTTTCCGTATGAGGAGAAATATCTGCTCGGCTGATATTTTGTATCATTCAGTATATCCTGTCTGAGAGCCTCTCTGAATTCGGTCATGAATGCGTCATTTATCGGCAGCGAAGCTTCGCCCGACTGCAGATAGTTGTCGTTGAAATAGTAAAAATAAGTCAGCGAGCCGCTTTGGATCTTGTCTGCTTCTTCATCGTCAAACAGCTCTTTATTCTTTATCTTTTTGTATTCATCCGAGGAATACAGCTTTGTGAGAAGCTCGTATATCTTGCTGTAATCGTATTTCTTATCGTTGGAGTAGGAATAAATATAATAGTTTCTCGTAACACCGAATCCGACCTTCCTCTTGTAGTTGAAATCGAAGTTTGTCTGATTGATGTAATATCTTTGTATTTCGGAATAATCGCTGTCCTTCAGAATAGAGCCGCTGCCCGAAGAGTCCCAAGCTTCTGCATCGTCTGTTATATACGAGTCTTCATAATAGATCTCATCGTTACGGTAATAATCATCGTTGCCGATATAATAGGGATACTCTTCGTTGTTTCTTATCCCTTCTGTGATCAGTTTGTGGATCTCCGTTATGGTCTTGATATTCTCGGGGTCTTTAAATTCCTCATAGCTGAATGTGACAGATTTTACCGTAGCGGGACTTGGAACATAAGTGTCTATTCCCATGCCGAAGCTGAACATGAATAGTACTGCGATCGCAGCTGCGGTGGTTGAAGCATATGTTATCAGAGATGGAGCTATCTTCCCCTTTAAGCCTCTTGCAAAGATAAGGTGCAGTACGGAGAAGGCTACAAAGCCGATAACGGCATACCAGAAGCAGAACACGAACATATTGTTATATCCGCTGTCGGCTACCTCTGCAGCGATAAAGCCGATAAGTCCGCCGCATACAACAGATGCACCTGCTTTGATAACCATAGGCAGCCATTTAACAGAGAAACCGTTTTGAGATGTTTCGGCTTTTCTCTTGTTGGCAGCGAGGAGAGCTAAGAACAACGCTCCCGCAATGTAGATGAACTGCCATACCAGAAGCGTAACAAGACTGCCTGTTTGTTCTTCCATATAGTAGACCAGGCTCGCTGCCGAGAAGCCGTAGGGGGCGAACATGGAGAGAAGCGGAGTGTCAATGATGGCCTCAAAATCAATGCCCGGTATCATTTCGGTGATGAATCCGTAATAAAGTCCGATTATGCCTACCCATATAGCGTTTGCACCGATAGTTACGATCGCAGTATCTACTATTGTTCCGCAGCAGTAGGCTATAAGCGAGGTAAATATATACGAAGCGATGATCATGAGCAGCGTAGTGCCGATCATGAAAAGGCTGAGCTTGAGCATCTCGCCCGAACGTGCCGTCATGCCGATCACAAGCAGCGACATGATAAGATAGGGTACTGTAACAGCCGTGATACCGCCGAGCAGGTGAGCGGCATACATGGTAGTTCTGTTTGTCGGAAGAGAACCGAACATATCGACGCTGCGTTTATTGTGTAAAAACGAGAAGGTCTTCAGAGCTGATACAAAGGTAAAGAATGCGGCTACTGCCATATATATTCCGAGAGAAACTGCGCCGACCTCTTCGAAATCACTGTCAAAAAACCGTCCTATCGACATAACGAACATATCCAGCAACGGACCGTTTAATAAGAGAAATGCCGAATATATTATTATAATGACCTTGTTGCGCCTGAGCGCCCAGTTATAAAGAGGTTTCAGCTCTTTACTTGATAATGTTGTCAATGTCATAACCTACTACCTCCATTTCACTAATAAATACCTCTTCCAAAGTCAGAGGAAGCATTTCCATATATACGGGCTTCATATCACGCAGATATTTTTCTATGTATTCGCCGTCACCCTTGATCGTGAGGCTAAGCAGCTTGCCCTGCCGCTGGATCTTCACAACATTGAGTTCTGCAAATGCGCCCTCGCCGATCTCCTTGTCGAACACTATCTGCACACGGTGAATTCCGAGCTTTGCCTCGTCAAGCTCCTTCTCAAGAACAATGCCGCCCGAATGGATAAGTCCTATATGGTCGCATACGTCCTCAAGCTCTCTGAGGTTGTGCGAGGCAATGATAATGGTCGAGTTGTTTTCCGTCACCATTTCTACGAGCAGCTTTTTGATAAGCTGACGAACAACAGGGTCAAGTCCGTCGAATATCTCGTCAAGCATAAGATACTTCGGCGTAACCGATAAAGCAAGCATGAGCGCCGCCTGTCTTTGCATACCCTTCGACATATTTATTATGCGGTCGTTTATGCCTATCGGGAACATACACGCGAGCCTGCGGAACTTCTCGTCGCTCCATGTCGGATAAAGACTCTTGTACAGTACGGACAGGTTTGCAATGGTAGAGTTGTTGTAAAAATACGGGAAATCCGATATGAAAAAGCACTGTGACTTGATCTCGGGGTTTTCATATGTCGGCACACCGTCTATCTCTGCACTGCCTTCATCGGGTTCATACACACCCGATATTACTCTGAGAAGCGTGGATTTTCCTGAGCCGTTCGAGCCTATAAGACCGAACACCGATCCCTCGGGGATCTTGAACGAAAGGTCGTTGAGCGCAACCTTGTCGCCGAATTTTTTTGTTACGTTTTTTATTTCCAGCATTACTCTTTTTCACCTCCGAGAAATACTTCGTCAACAATAGCGTTTACTTCTTTTTTTGAAATACCCATATCTGCCGAAGCACGCACAGCTTTGAAAAGCTGTTCTTTTGCTTCTGCCTGCTGTCCTTCAAGCACCGACTTGTTGTCTGCTACGAACGAGCCTTTGCCGACTGTCGAATAAATATATCCGTTTGTTTCGAGCATCTGATACGATTTGGAAACCGTATTGGGGTTAATGCCCAGCTGCTGCGCCATGGCTCGCACTGTCGGCAGCTTTTCGTGAGGATGCAGGATGTCCATACCGATAAGGCGAACTACGTTGTTGTACAGCTGTTCATATATCGGCTCTCTGCTCTGATAGTTTATCGTAAACACATTCAAACCTCCTTTGACAGATTATGAAGAGTTATTTGTATTACTACAAATAGTACACTTGGTACAATTCAAATATAACATAGTAAAAAGGGGTTGTCAATAGGTTTTGAAGATTTCTTTGTTTCTTTTTTAGCGGATTAAGAGAATTTCTAAATTAGTCATCTGTATATTGTTTTAAACAGAGTGAAATTGTCGTTTTGTATAACTGACATCAATGTCCACGCCTCTATAAGCCGGGGACATTGATGTCAGTTGAAGTCATCTCACGCTCCAACCAAGAGTGATTGTTGGAGCGTGAGTTCGTTGTATAAATGAAAAACCGCCGCATTTTGCGGCGGTTAAAGCTTCAAATTAGTGACGAACTACATAATTGCTGTCGTAGTATCTGCCAAAGTTCTTGTCTGTATATGTTTTACCATTAACTGTGTAAGTGAGGTAATACCTTGCAGGTATGTAGGGGATTGTAGCAACCCAATCTTCTGTGCCATCTGCATTTGTGTGATCATAGTGCAGAGAAGCAGTTTTAGATGCACCTGTGCTTGTGGTATACTTAAGGAACCACTGATTAAATCACGTCCTTCGGACTGAGCACCAAATTTGCTTGCATCTTTTTGTCAAATTGCACTCAAAATCCTTGAAATACGTCA
>OMYH01000008.1:37537-99934 GCA_900315255.1 uncultured Eubacteriales bacterium
CCTTGAAATACGTCAGTATTCCTGCGGATTTTTCGCACAATTTGCCTAAAAATCTGACGGTGCAACTTCGGCACTCGATTTAATCAGTGTCTCCTTAACCTTTACAACCTTAGTGTAGTTAGCATTCTGTAAAGTTGCAACTACCATAAACTTATTTGCGGGAACATATGAATCTGCTCTTGAAGCTGCTATCATAGTGTCCTTGCCGATCTTTTCTGTTGTATAGTTCTTACCATTGTTGTTGTCCCAAAAAACCTTGCCGTTAGCAACATACTTAAGGCAGAATTTTTTGCCGTAGCTGGAGATGTTTGCTTCCCAGATCTTGTAGCCATTGTATGACTTTACAAGTGTTGCAGGCTCATCGTACCATTCCTTTGAACCATCACCGTAATCATAGTGAACATAAACATTCTCTCTCCAACCATTGCCGGTTGTTTTAATATAAATGTGTGTGCTGCTCTTGCCATACTTAACAAATGATGTGTCTGCTGAATAGAAACTTACTGTGCCCCAAACCTCTTGCTGCAAGCCTGCTGCTGATGCGCTGACTGAAGCTAATGCACAAGTAGAAAGAATAAGACAGAGTGTGAGAATGAGAGAGGCGACTTTTTTGAGTACCTTTACTTTGTTCATGGAAAAATCTCCTTTGTTGAAATAAAATTGTGTTTGGTACAATACTGCTATAAAAATATTAAATAACATGATATAAACTATAAGATTTGTCTAAAATTTGTTAAAATATAAGTAATGATATATTGTTATATATTTGTATATAAATAGGATAATAAATATAAATTGTGAAAAAAACAAACTTAAAAACAGAGTTTTCGAACTGTGTTTTTATGTGAAAATTGAATGTATGTTGCATACAAAAACAGTTGCATTATAGAGAATTAATTATATTATTTTTAATGGTAATGTCTGGTGTTATTTAAGTTTAAAAACGATGTGTTATATAAATATAGTTTTCCATTTGTCAGAGAATCCGAATACACCACATATTAGTTGAAAGTATTGAGCATTAGCAATCAGAGATATAGTTGAAAAGACCACCCGAGCAGCGGGTGGTCTGTATGATTTGGTTAAAAAGTAATTATCTTACAGTTATTATTTATCGGGCACAAAATTAAAATTCAGGAATATCGGCAGCAGATATATTATCGCTACTGCTGCGATCACACCGAGCTTTACTATTATCTCCGAAAGGCTGTTCAGCTTTTTGTTGTCGGTCAGTTTGCCCTTCTTTGTGAGTATCGTGTATACTATTACGCACGCAAGTGCGATGAGAGATACTATTGCAGAGAGCATGAAGCCCTTCGGCATGAACGTTATCTTAATATCATTGTGTCCGTTTTCAAGATCGAATGCCACAAAATCGGATAATACACGCTTGTATTCAACCTTTTTGCCGTTTACCTTTACAGTCAGTCCCTCGTTGTAGGGAAGCGACAGCAGACAAACCTTGTCGCCCTGCGAATCTGCGCTGCCAGTGAGAACCCCCTTTTTGTATGAGAACGTTCCCATCTGAGTGTTGTCAACAGCCTCTTCGAGCATTTCGTTGTCTATGGAAAACACTCCGAATGACTTTACGTTAATGCTCTTTTTGAACCTCAGCGTGAGATTGACGGTTTCGTCCTCAAATGTACCCATTCTCAGCAAACCGTTTTCGCCTTCTGTAGGATAAGTTCCGCGGTATTCCTTACCGTTTATGTAAATGTTTATTGCTTCATAAAAGGTCTCTCTGACATTTGTCGAAAACTCTCCCGAGCAATCAGCAAACAAAGTCTTGCGGCCTTCTACTTTGATAGTATAATTCAGGTCTTTTCCTTTGCTAACCTTGAAATTACCTCCTTGGTTCACGAGGAATCCTGGATTATTGGGCTGGTAATGCTCCACGAAATTATCTCCGAACAACGATGTGTACAAATACTCCTGAACCTCGGGACGTGTATACATATCAGGAATATATTGTCTTTGATAGATAGATTTGCTTGTTATTATGCCTATTCCTTTATAAATGGGAACACTGTCTATCTGATAACCGTCGCGAGCCGCCACAGATGTTTCGGTTTTGCCGTCGCCCCAGTCTATCTTGTATTTTACACCGAATAAGAAGTCGGTCAGGTCTGTTCCGCCGTTTGAGCCTGTCTGCACCCAGACGGTGTTGTATCCGAGCTTATGGTGCGTTGCCATATAGTCTTTATCTGTCAGTGATGTATAGTGACTGATTGAGTTGAAGCCCATAGCTCCGGGCATATTGTAATCGGTTACTTTCATGCTTGTGCCGACTCTGTAGAACTGATCGCTGTCGTCCTGCTGCTGAACCTCTTTGGCAATTGCGATCATGGAATAATAGCTGTCATTCTGGTACGGGTCATTGATGTATGGGGAAACCATGTATATGTATAAATTACCCACAGACTCTACCGTTACAAGTATGGCAAGAATGAGTGCAAACCATCTGCGGTTAATAAGACGCTTTTTATAGAAAATATACATAAGAGAGAACATCAGCACAGACAGTATGAACATCGCTGTGAGTCCGTCCAACGACTCCGAGCTTCCCCAAAGACTTGAGGTGTATGCCGTGAGCTCCTTAAAGTTATTTGAGATAAACGCTGCCTGAAACCATACATAATAAAATATGAGTATTCCGCTCAGAACTACCATAACAGCCTGCGTCATAGTATTGCGCTTTGTTTTCGTTATGACAATATTCTGCCCGTCGCTTTCAAAATATACTGCGCAGCAGCGAAGTCCCGAGAATATCGTAACAAAAGCATATCTTGTAGGGAAACACATATAATTGCCTGTGTGCCACACTGTGTTAATCGGTTCGATAATAATGGGCAGAAGCGTCATGATGAACAGATACAGCGAGAGCTTTTCTTGTCTTGTGTGTCCCTTTGTTCTGAAAACGTTTACCAATACAGCAGCAAAGAGGAATGCTGAGCAGTATATGAGCGGTATATTCGTTTCATAGGGGGAGAGGAAGTTTGCCTCCTGAATAGTTTTGATCGCAGATTCCATTCTTACAGACTGCATTGTTTCGAGATAGCACGGCAGCCATACGAACGTGGTCATCAGCAGAGCAAAAACAGTTCCGCTGATAAGCTTTGAATAGCAATTCTTTGCGAATTCCTTTTTATCGGCAAAAAAAGCATACCCGCTTACAACAACCAGTACATATAAAGCTACCATGAAGAATATGTAGAAGTTGTTGTACATCATCAGGGCGATCAGTATGATATAAGGAATATTATTGCCCTTTTTGAACAATATATCGATCGAGATCATCAGCAGCGGCAGCAGGAACATCATATCAAGCCACATATGGTTTTGATAATAGAGCATTCCGTAGCCGCAGAATGCGTAGATCACACTGAGCACCATTTTTTCGGGTCTGCTCATTTTCTTGTGACAGAAGTGGAAATACAGACATGCCGAAAAAGCGCATAAAGCAAGCTTTAGTGTTACGAGTATATTCATAAAGCGAGGAAGCTCGCTTTTGTCAACGAATTTGACAAGCATATTGATCGGACTTGAAATAAAAAAGCAGAATACACCCCAGAAATTCATGCCCGAAGCGTTTTCCATACTGAAGAGTACGCTTTCTTTGCCGTCAAGAATATCCTTGAGATCGGCGAGAAGCGGAATGCACTGCTGACGCATATCGCACCATGCAATACTGCCGTCTCCGAATGGGTACAGCCCCGATTTGAAGAACACCGCAAACAGTACGCATACGGTGAACAGCGCAGGTATCAGGCAGTACCACATCTCTTTACACAGGTCAAGGAATTTAGATATTTTTGTTTTCAACATGATCTGTTTCCTTTCTTAAAAACTAAGATTATGCCATTTACATACATTATAATAGCATTAAAAAGTATATCATACCGAAAAATCAAAGTCAAATACAGGAATGATTTTTCTATATAGTGTACTTATAACTGTACTTATAAAAAAATTTTTCATCAATTTTTTATAATACGGTTTGCCTCGATGTATTCGTCATAGCTTGATGTAATATCCCTGATACCTGTTTTTTCTATAAAGATTATTCTGTTTGCTACTGTCTGGATAAACTCATGGTCGTGCGATGTGAAGAGAACTATTCCCTTAAAAGCCGTCAGACCGTTGTTTACGGCTGTGATCGACTCCAAATCCAGGTGGTTGGTGGGCTGATCGAGGACAAGAACGTTCGAGCCGAAAAGCATCATTCTCGAGAGCATACATCTCACACGCTCGCCGCCCGAAAGGACCTTCACGGGTTTAAATACATCATCACCCGAGAACAGCATCTTGCCTAAAAAGCCTCTTAAATAAGTGTCGGTGCGATCGTTTGACTTATTGTACTGTGAGAGCCACTCGAGGATCGTCATGTCGCAGTTATCGAAGAACTCGCTGTTATCTTTAGGGAAGTATGACTGTGTTGTCGAAACGCCCCATTTAAACCTGCCCGAATCGGGATCGGCTTTTTCCATAAGAATATCAAAGAGGGCGGTAACGGCGTTCTCATTTTCGCAAAGAAATGCCACCTTATCGCCCCTTTCAAGGCGAAATGTCACATTATCGAGCAGCTTTTCGCCGTCTATTGTCTTTGAAAGTCCTTCAACCTCAAGAATCTCCTTGCCGGGTTCTCTGTCCATATTAAAGCCGACCCACGGATAACGTCTTGACGATGCGGGAAGCTCTTCAACCGAGAGTTTTTCGATAAGCTTCTTCCTTGAAGTAGCTTGCTTCGATTTCGATTTGTTTGCGGAGAAGCGAGCGATAAATGTCTGTAATTCTTTGATCTTATCCTCGGCTTTTTTGTTCTGTTGTTTTATCATCTGCTGAATAAGCTGTGAGGATTGATACCAGAACTCATAGTTACCGACATACATTTTGACCTTATTGTAGTCAATATCGACTATATGCGTACAAACCGTATTGAGGAAGTGTCTGTCATGGGATACGACTATAACGGTACCTTCAAAATCGAGCAGGAAGTCCTCAAGCCATGCGATAGCGTTAACATCAAGGTGGTTGGTAGGCTCGTCAAGAAGGATAATATCGGGATTGCCGAACAAAGCCTGTGCAAGCAGAACCTTCACCTTTTCCTTGCCTGTGAGCGTACTCATAGATGTATAGAGAATATCCTCCGAAAGGCCAAGACCCTGAATAAGCTTTGAAGCGTCGCTTTCAGCCTCCCAGCCGTCCATCTCGGCAAACTCTGCCTCAAGCTCGCAAACACGGATTCCTTCTTCGTCTGTCATGTCGCCCTTTGCATAGAGGGCGTCTTTTTCGGTCATAATATCATAGAGCTTGCGGTTGCCCATAATGACTGTGTCAAGAACAGTATATTCGTCAAAAGCGAAGTGATCCTGTTTGAGTACGGACATACGGGTATCCTTTTTGATAACGACTTCGCCTGTTGATGATTCAAGCTCGCCGCTTAATATTTTGAGAAATGTTGATTTACCTGCGCCGTTTGCGCCGATAACGCCGTAGCAGTTGCCCTCTGTGAATTTCAGGTCAACGTCCTTGTAAAGGGGAGTACCGTTAAAGCTTAAGCTGAGGTTGGAAACGGTAATCATATAATCACGTCCATTCTTTTCTTTTTCTTTATAATACATAATGCTGCAAGAAATATTATAGCAGTATATTACGGGTTTTGCAAGTGCGATATTAACCTAAAATTACACCTGTACAAAAGAAAACACTAAGCAAGTTATCACTGCTCAGTGTTTTTTCTTTAGTATGGTTGTATTCGGTATTATTCAGGCGGTAATCTCCGTCCCTATTTTTTCGTTCTTCGACATTTTGATCGTGTATCGGAGAATATCGAGAGCATCCTTATTGGTAACTTTGTTGTCACTGTTGACGTCTGCTAATTTAAGCTGATTATCATCGAGCTTTTTGAGATTAATAACATAACGTTGGATTAGCATACTGTCTTTAGCGGAGATCTTACCATCTCCGTCAACATCGCCCGCTTTACCAATAGGTTTCGGCTGATCGGGTGATTCTTCACTGTCGGTGTCAGACTCCGTATCGGTATTTGACTCCGTGTCGGTATTTGACTCTGTATCGGTGTCAGACTCCGTATCGGTATTTGATTCCGTGTCGGTATTTGACTCTGTATCGGTGTCAGACTCCACATCGGTATTTGATTCCGTGTCGGTATTTGACTCTGTATCGGTGTCAGACTCCGTATCGGTATTTGATTCCGTGTCGGTATTTGACTCTGTATCGGTGTCAGACTCCGTATCGGTATTTGACTCCGTGTCGGTATTTGATTCCGTGTCGGTATTTGACTCCGTATCGGTGTCAGACTCCGTATCGGTATTTGACTCTGTATCGGTATCGGAGTCGACATCGGATTCATCGTAAAGTTCTGTTTCATCGGTCTTATTTATAATTTCGGTTGTGTCGCCGTCGAGGAGAACATAAGGCAAGCTGTTTTTATCAGCATATTTATGTATCTCGGAATCCTTGTAGCAGTAGATTACGGCTAACGGGCTTGTTTTAATAATATTCTCGCCGATAGTAGTTACGGAAGCAGGTACTTCCAGTCTTTTCAGAGAACTGCAGCTGCTGAAAGCATTATTCTCGATGGTATCTACAGTATCGGGGATTTTAACGCTTTTGATACCGGAGCATGATTCAAAGAGGTGGGCGGGTATTTTTGTTATACCGTCTTCAAATGTTACTTTTTTCAGGCCTGAACAGTTTGCAAACGGGGCATAGTATTCTGAAAATTCGCTGTATCCGATATTCACAAGAGAGGAGGGGATATATACCTCCGAAAGGGATGTGCAGCCTGCAAAAACCTCTTGACCAAGACTGATAAGTTCATTTGAAAAAATAGCTTTTTTAAGAGATGTACAATTTTTAAAGCTTTCGTTTCCGATGCTTGATAATGAAGAGGAGAATTTGTCTATCGTAAGTGCCTTGCAATTCTCAAATGCAGAATCTTCGATAGTAGTCAGCGAATCCGGAAGAACTGTTTTTGCCAATACTGTACAATTACGGAATGCATCTTTTTTAATAGTGTCGAGAGATTGTGAAAGATTGATAGTATTCAGGTTTGTGCAGTGACTGAATGCGCCGTTTTCGATCATGTTAACGGTATCGGGTATGGTTACTGTGATGAGTCCTGTGCAACCTTCAAAGAGGTGTGTCGGAATTTTAGTTATTCCATCCTCAAAAGTTACTTTTTTTAGATTTGAACATTTCGCAAAAGGAGCATAATCTTCTGAATATTCGCTGTATCCTATATTCACAAGAGATGAAGGAATATAAGTTTCGGAAATTGAGGTGCAGCCATAGAATGCTTTGCATTCCAACGTAGTAAGTTCGCTGTTGAACAGGACTTTTTTTAGAGCGGTACAATTTTGGAATCCTTCCTCTCCTATAATTGAGAGAGACTCCGGGAAATCTATTTTTGAAAGTGCCGAACATGAGTCAAATGCGCATTTTTCTATACTGCTAAGCGATTTGGGGAGAATAACCGTTTTAAGGTTTGTGCAATGATTAAATGCGTAACTTTCTATTGTTTCTACTGTATCCGGGATAGTAATATTTGTAAGTCCCGTGCAGGATTCAAAAAGATGTGTCGGTATCTTTGCGATTCCGTCCTCAAAGGTTACCTTTTTCAGGCTTGAACAGTTTGCAAACGGGGCATAATATTCTGAATATTCGCTGTATCCGATATTCACAAGAGACGATGGAATGAATATTTCGGAAAGTGAGGTGCAACCGCAAAATGCTTCTCGTTCCAAGTAAGAAAGGTTGTTTGGCAAAGCGGCTTTCTTTAGTGATGTACAATTCTTAAAGCTTGCCTCTCCGATTCGTATAAGTGTCTCGGGAAATTCAACGTTTAACAGCGACTTGCAGTTATTGAATGAACACTTTCCAATACTGTCAAGAAATTGCGAAAGTACTACCGTTTTAAGGTTTGTACAGCAGTTAAAAGCGTAGCTTTCGATTGTCTCTACCGTATCCGGAATTGTAATATTGCTAATTCCCGTGCAAGATTCAAAAAGATGTGTGGGTATTTTTGTAATCCCTTCCTCAAATGTTACGGTTTTAAGGCTTGAACAATCAGCGAACGGCGAATAGTTTTCTGAATACTCACTATAACCTATATTTACGAGAGAAGAGGGGATATAGACCTCCGTGAGTGCCGTACAGCCTGCGAAGCCCTTCTTATTAACAGTTGAAAGCTCATCGGGCAAGATCATTTTTTTGAGTGAAGTACAGTTCTCGAAGCAGGATTCTCCGATATTTAACAAGCTATCAGGAAAATCTATCGAAGAGAGCGATGAACAGTTCTTGAATGCACAGCTGCCAATGCTGTCCAGAACTTTTGAAAGGTTAACGTTCTTAAGACTTATACAGTTGTTAAACGCACTGCTTTCGATTGTTTCTACCGTATCTGGAATTGTAACCTCTTTCAGTCCTGTGCAAGACTCAAAGAGGTGTGCGGGTATCTTAATAATGCCGTCTTCAAAGGTGATTTTTCCGAGACTTGAACAGTTTGCGAAAGGCGAGTAGTTTTCCGAATATTCACTATACCCAATATTCACAAGCGAAGCGGGAATATTTATTTCCGTCAACGCTGTACACTCTGCAAATGCTTTTTGACCAATTTTGTTTAATTCCTTAGGCAGAATGACAGATTTTAGATTAGCACATTTATAAAATGCTTGCTCGCCAATTTCGGTAACTTCTTCCGGAATGACTGCGCTTGAAATATTGCTTTCCTTAAAGCAATTATTTTCTATTTTTGTAACAGGATTTCCGTCTATCTCCGATGGGATGGTGCAATCATCCGTTGTACCAAGATACTTCACAAGTGTCACTTCATCGCCAATAAGAGCATACTCAAAATCACCTTCGGACTGAGTATCTTGACTGATATGGGTGGGTACGGATTTCGCTGAAGAAACCATGTCGTTCGTTTCGTATGCTTTGGCGGATACAGGCGTAATCGCCATAGAAATAAGTGTAAGAGCAGACATGATGACTGCGGCTGATTTTTTGATTTTCGTTTTAATCGTCTCCTTTTCTTAATGTGGTATGTGTACAACATATTATTATAAAAATAAATAAGCAAAAAGTCAAGATTGATTAAACGATTTATAGATAATATCTTAGTTATTCGTATAATTGAATACTTTTTACATCTGTAGCTTTTGTTTTCAATATTTATATTGAGATATACTTGTTTTGATATGGCAAATCGAATAATGAGTCTTCGCCTTTCTAAAAATCTTTCAAGAGAAAAACTGGCGGAAAAGCCGAATATTTCCGTACAATTTCTTGCGGATATAGAAAAAGGCGGAAAAAACATGATAGTAACGACACTGAGAAAGCTTTCAGAGGCTTTGTTTGTGACTACGGATTATATTGTCAACGGGAAAAAGCTTCATCTTCCGTTTCGGAAGATGTAAAAATAGAATTATTTCGCACTATACCTTGCAAACAAGCGATAGGCAGTCGAATCACAGAAAAGATTTGCAAAAGCAGTTTCAACACCTTGACATAGGAAAATGTATTTTCTGTAGACTTTTTAATTATTCACACACGGTTCACAAATTTGTTGTATATATTTATTCATAATAAACTTGTATCGGAGGTTATGTGCCGTTATGAAAAAAAGAATTCTATCCTTATTTTTATCCTGTCTGATCTCACTCGGCGTCTGTGCCTGCACTGCCGGTTCTCCGGAAGCTGTGAAGCTTGATATTTCCGAAAGCTCACATACAACAGCCGACACAGCCTCATCGGAAATCACCAACATCGAGGAAAGATCACTGACGGAAAGCAAAAGCGGATCATCGGCGATCAGCAAAACGAACGAAAGCTCCAAAATATCCGACAGTTCAGAGAAGCCAAGCAGTGCGGTATCGGAGAAACTCGTCAGCAGTAATGCTTCATCAAAGCCGTCGGAAAGCAGTGTGACCTCACAGGTGCAAAATAATGCATCACCGTCCGATAATACCGTAACGGCGTCATCTTACACATACACGGTCACAAATACAACTTCCGATGTAAATCCTTCAAACTCAACGGCTTCGGAAAGCGTACAGACACAGAACGAAAATGTATCGTCGAAAAACACCGAAACATATTACACTGACTCGGAAGAAGTAACCGAGACGGATCAAAACACACAGTCTTCTTCGGAGCGAACGCTGCCCGACAAAACAGGCCGCGAAAAGAAAATAGTCGTTATTGACGCAGGGCATCAGGCTAATCCTGATTTTAATACCGAGCCGATCGCCCCGGGGTCATCGGAGATGAAGATCAAAGTATCGGGGGGTACTACAGGCGTTGTAACAGGGATACCGGAATATGAACTTACCCTTACACTTGCATTAAAGCTCCAACTGATACTTGAGGAGAGAGGGTACGAGGTGATTCAGACAAGAACGACTAACGATGTTAATATAAGCAATATCGAGCGTGCAGATGTGGCGAATAATATCAATGCCGATGCCTTTATAAGAATACACGCAAATGGGTCGGATTATTCAAGCGTAAACGGAGCTATGGCACTTTGTCAGACGCCTAATAATCCCTACAACGGACATATATATTCGCAGTGTTATTCACTTTCGGAGAATGTTCTTGACGAGCTTGTCGCTTCCACTGGCTGCAATAAACAGTATATATGGGAAACAGATACGATGTGCGGCATTAACTGGTCGCTTGTGCCTGTCACGATCATTGAGGTGGGGTATATGAGCAATCCGCAGGAGGATAGGCTAATGGCGACCGACGAATATCAGGATAAAATATGTGTTGGGATCGCAAACGGGATAGATAAGTTTTTCGGAATCTGATTAATCCGCAGCCTTGCAGCACTGAGTCGCCGCTGACGTTACTTACTTTGTTGTTATTCCGACTTTAACAACACGCCATAAATTATTAAAAATATTCAATTATTGCCGTAAAAAGCACTAAGCAAGATCATCTCCTGCTTAGTGCTTTTTTTGTGTTATTCTGTTACGGCAAAGCCGTTATATGGTTACTTCCGTTCCGATTATTTTGTTATTAGACATATTGATAGTGTATCTGAGAATATCGAGAGCGTCTTTATTTGTGACTCTTCCGTCACCGCTTACGTCTGATAATCTAAGCTGTCTTTTACTAAATGTTTTGAGTTTGATAGCGTAACGCATAATCAGCAAGCTGTCCTTAGCAGTTACCTTTCCGTCTCCATCGGCGTCGCCCATGATACCTTTCTCGGGAACGTCGGGAGTGTCCGGAGTATCGGGAGTGTCGGGTGTGTCGGGTGTGTCATCCGAATCCTTACCGCTGTCGGTATCGTCCTTCTTGTCGGAGTCCTTACCGCTGTCGGTATCGTCCTTCTTGTCGGAATCCTTACCGCTGTCGGTATCGTCCTTCTTGTCGGAATCCTTACCGCTGTCGGTATCGTCCTTCTTGTCGGAATCCTTGTCGCTGTCTGTGTCGCCTGTTGTATCTACATCGGAAGCTTCAACGGCTTTCTCCTGCTTGTCGGTGTATGTTTTGCCTTCAAATGCTGCTGTCGCCGTGTAAACGATCTTTCCTTCTGCTTCGGTTTTTGTAATATTTGCATTTACGGTTTGTGTATGCTTTGAATTGTTTGCGCAGGTTAATGTTGCTGTAGCAGAACTAAGATCATCAGCCCACTTCCATGTAGGCTTGCCGTAGTTGTGTCCTGTTGCCTTTATAATTGTATCTTCAATATTGATCTCATTTGTACCGTTTTTATCGGAGAAGTATCTTCCGCATGGATTCTCGCCGTCATCGCATACCCAATATTCTTTGTTGCCGTCGTCTTCGCAGGCTGCGTCTTTTGCTTTGACCTTTGTGAGTACGTGTACATGATCCTTTACTGGAATATCATGAGCCTCGACGTGATTAGGATTATTTTTACAAACACGGTATTCTTCTCCGTTGATTGTTTCGGTTGCTTCACGCAAAACTGTCCACTCGCCCCATTTGTGACCGAGAGCTTCGAGTTCTTCTGTAACCTCTTCGCCGCACTTTGCGCAGTGATATGTTTTTGTTCCTTTTTCTGTGCAGGTGGGATTGTCGATATGAACGTCATTGCCTTCAACGTGTATAGCAGTTACCTCAAAATTAAATAAAGCATTATTCTCCTGCAGTAATTCGGCGTTAGTGAGCTTTGCGCCATTAAAGGTAACGTTGTTCATAGAATCCTCTGCAATATACCAGCCGAAATCGCCTTGAAGCTGGAAGCGGCCTTTATATGTATCTCCGCCTTTAATTGTTCCGGTGAAGAATTGTTCTTCCTCGTTAAAGTATACAGCACCTTTATGCGGAGTTGTTCTAACGCCATCCGAGCACTGCACTTCTATGAGGGGATCGTTGCGGCGCATTGCCTCGCTGTATCCGTCGGTGGTCGTAGTGACTTCTGTTCCGCAGGTCGGAGGAACGATAGTGAGTTCTATCTCTGTTATCGGTTTCTCCCAAAGTACATACAAAAAAGTATTATCGGGAAGGCTGCCATAGTACTCTTGGATATCGCTATAGTAAGCGGCAGCGTTTTCATATTCTTCAATTGGTTTAAAGCCAAGATCAAAGTACCTTTCACCATCAGCATAAAAAGCATCATTGGCTTGGAATATATCATAACAGGTCTTCCGTACGTCTAATATATTAGTAGCAGGTATATAGAATGTGACAACAGAGCCGTCAACTTCGTATTCACCGTCAAAATACTCTTTTGCAAAATCAATATGGTCTTTGCCGCAATCCACCTTCACCGTCTGGATCGGTTTGAATTCTGCATAAACCGAAACTTCTTCATTCGGCATAGTAAATGTATATGTAGACTCATTTACCTTTAGCAGATCAATAAAGTGCGGACGGTATATCTCAAGTCTTGCAAGTCCGTAATTCTCGTCAGGATTGACGGTCAAAGTGACCGTTTCGCCCTCTTTTGCTCTTGAAGGGGTGATATTTACTGTTCCATGTTCAACTGTATTCCAAAACTCTATGTTATGATAACCAGGGGCTTCAACAAATGTTGCCTTAACTATTTTTGGGAAAGAGGAATTCACTTCAAAGTAATATGTGCCGTCGCCATTGTCAACAACTGTATTCTCATAATCGTCCCCAATATCCTCAACCTTGAGGGAGTCGAGCATATAACCGTGTTCAGGCTCAACGATCAGGGTTACTCTGTCACCTCTCAAAGCGGTATCAGGTGTTGCAGTGACTGTGCCGTGTTCAGCTTCCTCTACATATATATTATACAGCATGTCAACAATTGCGCTAACTTTTACATCTGCCTGCGGCATTGTAAAGGAGATGGTTTTATTGTCTGTTCTTTCAAAGTCAACAAAAAGCTCGTCAAAAGAGCCATACTCATTCTTTGCATTAACTTTAATATTTGAAAATGCGGTGCCATCTTCAATTTCGCACGTTGCAGTAACAATATCGCCTTCTTTAGCTTGTGTCACTTCTTCACCGTTTACGTAGAAATTACATTTGCCCCATGTCCCTTTATAACCGAACATTACTGACGATGTAAGGTCAAAGATCTCTTTCTTTTTGAATGTTGCGGTAATTCCCACGTTGGACTTGGGCATGACGAATGAATGATCATCGGCTACCGCGATTTCTTTTGAAAGATTGAGATTGGTTACTTTTAATGTATCAAGCTCGTAGTTGCCGCTCGGTTTAACATTTATCTTTATTCGTTCGCCTTTATATGCGGGTGACACATCTACCGATATTTTGCCGTTGTCAATCTCGTCATCAACGAAAACGGTGTACGGAGGCGTAGGTCTGATGACTCCATTTTTTTCCCAAATGCCGCACTGATATTGTTGTCTTTCTAAATTTGCGGGTGTTGTTATACTAAGGTTGTCGGCAACAGTGAACTTTTCAGCATCAATTGCGTGAAATACAGCCTCTGAAGTTATTGTGCCTGTGCCGATTATATCGACATTGCCATAATATCCGCGGATACCGTAATATCCCGAAACATCAAGGCTGCCGTCGCCTGTTATTGTCAAGTTTCCGTCCCTGACTTGTATGCCGTCATTGTTTACTTCAGATTGAACCGTATTTGCGCCGTGATATACGATGTTCAGATTGATGTCCTTCGCAAAAATCGCACCGTCTATATAACGGTTGTTGCCATAAACAGTGGCATTGTTGAGTGTAAGAGTATGCGTATCCATATCGTATGTTACGGTGCCGTCACCCAACACGTTATTGCAGTTATATGTGCTTACCTGCGTGTCGCCTACCCAAACGCTGTCTGTCAGAATAGAAAACTCCGCATTGACGGTAACAGCGCAGTCGGGCATTTTGAAGCTGTTGTCGCTTGCAAGTGCAACATTGTTGCCGTTTGCGTCTGTTACAGAAAGCTCTGTCAGAACATAACCCTGCGCAGGGTTAACGGTCATAGGAATCTTATAGCTGCCGTATCCTGTGCTTTGAACGTCTACAGTACCCTCGCCTGTCTTATTAACGGTGATGGTGTTTTCGGGAGCTGCTTCAAACTCGCCGTAGATGGTAACATCGCCGCCGCTCAGCATAAAGTCAATTTGATTCTCTTGTAAATCAACTACCGGACGTAAGCTTGGTTCATAATTAGGATAGATCTCCTTTGAACCGCTGCTGTTTGTAAAGTAGAGCCTTTGAAGACGATAGCCGTTATCTGCGTTGTAAGTAACAATAGTATATGGTAATAAGTCAAACTGACTTGAACCATAGATGCTTCGGCTTGATGTAATAGTGCCGTGCGTTGTGGGTGCCACTGTTACTGAGTAACCCGAGGCTGCGCTCGCCTGCATGGGTATCATGCTCACTATCATGAGGAAGGTAAGTATTAAAGCTGTGAATTTTGAAAGTTTGTGTTTAGTGCCGTTCATAAATTTTTCTCCTCCTATACAATATTTTTGAAACATAAATTTTGAATGATGGTCTTCTATCGCCTTCTTTCATTTTTTAATATTTCTCTGATTGTGTCAGAAAAAACATTAAAAAAAATGATTTCTTATATTTTATCACAAATAAATTGTGATTGCAAGGTGAATTGTCAGAAATTTATACGTTCAAAAAAATGTTTGCAAAAAAACCTTTTTTTGAATAAAATTCGTTTTGAACAGCACAATAATATAGCAGAGTAAATTTTGCTTAAAAAAATAAAGGGAGAATAAATATGAAAGCCACAGGAATTGTCAGAAGAATAGACGACCTCGGCAGAGTGGTTATTCCAAAGGAGATACGCCGAACGCTTCGTATCAGAGAGGGCGATCCTCTGGAGATATATACCGATTCTGACGGAGAGGTCATTTTTAAAAAATATTCGCCCGTCGGCGAGCTTAGCGCATTTGCCTCGCAGTATGCGGAGGTATTGAGCCGTGTCAGCGGTCTGCCAACGCTTATCGCTGACAGAGATCATATCGTAGCGGCGGCAGGGGTACCGAAAAGAGAATACCTTGAACGCAGGATCACCGCAGCCATAGAGGAACTCATGGAATCGAGAAAAAGCTTCGCTGCAAGCAGGAGCAATCACGATGAGCTGCAGCCCGTTGAGGGACTCGACCGGTGCGCAGGGATCGTATATCCGATAATCGCTTCAGGCGATGTTACGGGCGCTGTAATTATGCTTATGGGAGAAAAGAATTGTTTGCCTGCAGAAGCGGAGATTAAGCTTGCACAGTCTGCCTCGGCGTTTCTGGGAAAGCAAATGGAGGAATAAAAAAGAACAGACGATAAAGGGCGTCAAACCTCTTTATCGTCTGCTTGCGATTGTATTTTATTGTTGCGCTTTGTTATGACAGGAGCATCCGCATGCACAGTGGGCACAGTTGCCGCCGCAGGAGGATTTTCCTGCTTTCTTATCTTTGACCATCGTCATGATTATTGCTGTGACAACAGCTATCAGCACCAGTGATACAACTATCGTACCGAGATTATCAATAAACCATGTGAACATACATATCAGCTCCTCTTTTAAGATTTATTCTTTGATTTTTGTTGTAAGCTTTTCTGGCTCTTTGTATTTTCTTATGAAAAGCATATAGATCATGCATCCGAGAACTGCTATTGCGAAGATCAGACCAATGATATTGACGTTACCTGTGAACAGACCGCCGAACTGGTTGATCATTAATGATATCAGATAAGCGAAGCCGCACTGATAACCGATTGCGAACCATGTCCATTTTGCACTGTTCATTTCACGCTTGATAGCGCCGATAGCAGCAAAGCAGGGTGCGCAAAGCAGGTTGAATACGAGGAACGAGAAGCCTGTAACACCTGTGAAGGCTGCGCCGAGAGTCTGCCAAACAGTGGTGTCTCCGCCGCCGTAGAGAATACCCATCGTGCCGACAATGTTTTCTTTTGCAACAAGACCTGTGATCGATGCAACGGCTGCCTGCCAGTTGCCCCAACCGAGAGGAATGAATATCCATGAGATAAAGCTGCCGATCTTTGCCAGAATGGAGAGATCAAGCTCATCTTCGCTGAGCATTCTGAATCCTTCTGACGTGAATCCGAAATAAGATGTGAACCATACAAAGATAGTGGAGATAAGAATGATCGTACCTGCTTTTTTTATGAATGACCAGCCGCGCTCCCACATTGAACGAAGCACGTTGCCGAGAGTCGGCATATGGTATGCAGGCAGCTCCATAACAAACGGAGCCGGTTCTCCGGAGAAGGGCGCAGTTTTCTTGAGCATAATGCCCGAAATGATGATAGCCGCCATTCCTATGAAATATGCGCTTACTGCTACCCAAGCCGAGCCGCCGAAAATTGCGCCTGCGATCATAGCAATGAAAGGAACCTTTGCGCCGCAGGGGATAAATGTTGTTGTGATAATAGTCATTCTTCTGTCACGAACATTTTCGATAGTACGGCTTGCCATGATACCGGGTACGCCGCAGCCGGTAGCTACAAGCATCGGAATGAAGGATTTACCTGAAAGACCAAATTTTCTGAATACTCTGTCGAGTACGAATGCGATTCTTGCCATGTATCCGCAAGCTTCAAGGAATGCAAGCAGTAAGAAGAGGACGAGCATCTGCGGAACGAATCCGAGAACTGCGCCGACACCTGCGATGATGCCGTCTAAGATCAAGCCTTTGAGCCAGTCTGCCGCACCGACATTGTCGAGCAGACTCTCAAAAATACCCGGAATACTCGGTACAAATACGCCGTATTCTGCGGGATCGGGCTCGTCAAATCCGTTTTCTTCCAGATATGACACTGCGTCTACATATGAAACGCCAATGACATCCTCGTCATCTCCGTCGGGAATGGAATCGTAGTAAACCGTCATTTCGAGTGTTTCGAGTGTCTCTTCGTCCTCTACCGAAATAACGGCGGAAGGATCACCCTTTACTTCCTTCATTTCTTCAATAGCGGCATCTGCGTCAAAATCTTCCGACTCAACGTCAAGATCATAATATGCGCTGATTGCATTCATTACATCACTGTATTCGTCTGCTTTTTCGGTATATTCGGATGTGCCGATACCGAAAAGGTGGAATCCGTCACCGAAAAGATTATCGTTTGTCCAGTCTGTTGCCCATGCACCCGGACCTTGCATAGCTATAAGATATACAAGATACATTATTACAGCGAAGATCGGCAGACCAAGCCAGCGGTTGGTGACTATCTTGTCAATCTTATCGGATGTGGTCAGTTTATCGGGATCGTGCTTTTTGCAGCAGGCTTTGATGATAGATGCGATATATATATAACGCTCGTTCGTGATGATGCTCTCCGAGTCGTCATCAAGTTCTTTCTCTGCGGCAAGAATATCATTCTCAACGTGTTCTCTGGTCTTTTCAAAAAGGTTGAGCTTTTCGAGGACCTTCTCATCACGCTCAAACACCTTGATAGCGTACCAGCGCTGCTGCTCTTCGGGCATTTCATGAACTACAGCTTCTTCGATATGTGCCAGTGCGTGTTCTACGGGACCGCTGAAGGTGTGCTGGGGAATAGTCTTTGTTTCCTTTGCAGCCTTTATTGCTTCCTCGGCAGCTTCGCTCACACCCTCGTTTTTTAAAGCGGAGATCTCAACGATCTTGCAGCCAAGTTGCTTTGACAGGGCTTTTGTGTTGATCTTGTCACCGCTCTTATTAACAACATCCATCATGTTGATCGCAACAACAACAGGAATGCCAAGCTCGACCAGCTGTGTTGTCAGATAAAGGTTACGTTCAAGATTTGTACCGTCTATGATGTTGAGAATAACATCGGGACGTTCGCCGATAAGATAATTTCTTGCCACAACCTCCTCGGGAGTGTAGGGGGACAGCGAGTAAATGCCCGGAAGGTCGGTGACGATCACACCGTCATGCTTTTTGAGTTTGCCTTCCTTTTTCTCAACTGTAACGCCCGGCCAGTTTCCGACAAATTGATTTGAACCGGTCAGAGCATTGAACAGTGTCGTTTTACCGGAGTTCGGGTTGCCCGCAAGGGCAATACGGATATCCATAGTGTTTCTTCCTTTCTATAGTTCGCTCAAACTAACCTGATAATAAATGCATAGATCAATCATTTGAACATGTAGATCGATCGTTGCGGTCTGCATTATTCTACTTCTACAAGATCTGCGTCGGCTTTACGAAGCGAAAGCTCATATCCGCGCACTTTGATCTCTATCGGATCGCCGAGCGGAGCCACTTTGCGAACAAAGACCTCTGCGCCCCTTGTAATGCCCATATCCATAATGCGGCGTTTGATAGCTCCTTCGCCGTGCAGCTTTTTGACCTTTGCTGTTGTGCCGATAGGAACATCTCTTAATGTTTTCATGTTTTTTCCTCCTCTTTATACCATTATTCTTTGAGCCATATCCGCGCTTATCGCAACGCGTGAATCCTTGACCTTGACGATAACGTTATCACCGAGCCGGCTGATAAGGGTTATGTTTCCGCCAACGTTAAATCCAAGACTTTTCATGTGCTGCTGAAGTTCCGGATTTCCTCCGATCTTGCGTATTGTAAGCTCTGTATCTGTTTGTGCGAGAGTAAGCGGCAGCATATCTGATCTTCCTTTCAGTGATTTGTTTGGATAATGTATTGATAAATAAGTTAGAAATATCTAACCTGTTATAGTCTATCATTTTTTGTCGTTTTTGTCAAGGGGATTACATCTAAATAATGGTTTTTGGCAAACAAGCAGTAAAGTTATAGAAAACTAATTGTTCTGTTATATAGTATGCACAATTTTCGATTAACAGAATAGCTATAAGAAAACGATCCTGAAAAACTAAAAAAATGCAAAATATCTTAAAAAATGTATTGACAAGAATTAAAGTTCATGTTATAATAATCAAGTCGGAAATCACCGACAAGATAATATAAAATGCGAGTGTGCTGGAATTGGCAGACAGGCACGTTTGAGGGGCGTGTGTTGAATGACGTACGGGTTCAAGTCCCGTCACTCGCACCAGTATGAGTGTTCATAACGGATTCAAGTTATGGACACTCATTTTCTATTTTGGTATGTTATTTGAATGTGGCTTTACAAATTCTATGCTCGCTGAAGCATTAGCTGAAGCATTAGACTAATATATTGAAACTACTCGTCTAATGTGTTACAATTAATAAATAAAGACGAATTTATCTACCCGACACTTATGTCTACCGCAGAAAAACGGCAATTTCTCACTTTATGTCGTGTTCAAAAACTACGGTTTGAGTTATGATTTGTGTCAGGAAAGGAGAATAACCGTATGGATCAAAAAAGAATCGGCTCATTCTTGCGGGAGCTGAGAACAGAAAAAAGCTTGACGCAGGAGCAACTTGCCGAAAGGCTGAACGTATCGGGCAGGACTGTGTCACGCTGGGAAAACGGCAACAATATGCCTGACTTATCAATCATTGTGGAGCTTGCGGCTTTTTACGACATTGATATACGCGAGCTTCTTAACGGAGAAAGGAAAAGTGAAAAAATGAACGAAGATTTAAAAGAAACAAGTTTAAAAATGGCAGACTATGCAGAAGCAGAAAAGCAATTACTGACTAAAAGATTATGCATAATCAGTTTTATTGGATTGTTTTCACTCTTAACTGCATTGGTGTTTGTCGGACTACAATTTGAGCAAATAAATCCTTTGCTTGCATGTATAGAATATACATGCTTTGGTTTTGCTGTTGGGGCATTGATTACAGGTATATTCTTCTCCACGGGTGTGCTCGCTAAGATTAGAAACAATCCGAGAGGAAGAAAATTTGCTAAATCAATCGGTATAATTGCCGCTATAATAGCCATTATATGTGTAGTAATATGCGCTGTTCTATCAATTAAATAAATCCGTAATGAACACTCACACCGGATTGAAAAACCTGTCGAAGTATTCGGCAGGTTTTTATTAAGTACTGAAAATTAACATTAAAAAATTAATAATTAACGGGGAAAAGAGCTTTTCGGGATAAAATAGTTTTTTGAAAATCCTTTTTGCAAGGGAGCCGGCAAGCGCCGTACTTGGTTCGTATTCGTTTCATACGGATACGAATTTTTTTGCCCGAATCCATTAAATCAATAAATGTGTTTGTGATTTTCACTGTTGTTACAGAAATTTAACTAAGTTCTTACATTCAAGATCGGTTAATAGTGTAAAAATAACTATTGCAAATTATGCGTTATAATGTTATAATCAACTTAATTGTGATTATTAAAAAAGAAAAGGAAGTGATGGTTGTCGATGAGCCGATTTTTTAGGGATGTCAAGCGATTCTTCAATTATACGGTGTACTCATCAAAAGCCGAATTGAAATCAGAGGTAGCAGATTCTTTTCTTAGCTGGCTTTGGTGGTTTCTTGACCCCCTGCTTTATATGCTTGTTTATACGTTCATCGCAATAATAGTATTCAGAAGCGGTGTGCCGTATTTTCCGGTATTTGTATTCCTGGGGTTGAATACATGGACTTTTTTTTCAAAGACAATGCGAGCGTGCGTCAAGGTGGTACAGGCGAAGAAAATGATAGTCACGAAGGTCTATGTGCCGAAGTATATGTTCGTGTTTGAAAAAATCGGAGTCTATGGGTTCAAGATGATAGTGTCAAACCTGCTTGTTGTCGTGTCTATGATCATATACCGTGTTCCCGTAACATGGAGGATCATATGGATAATCCCGATCTCTATGGTGCTTGTCGTTATAACATTCGGCCTCAGCACGATAATCAGCCATTTCGGTGTGTTTGTAGAGGATCTTCAAAATGTTATTACGGTTGTGCTGCAGCTGTTTTTCTATCTGTCGGGTATATTCTATTCAATAGAGCCGATCGGCAAGGTAGTAAAGGGCAGAGTTCCCGCGCCGTATGACACGATACTCGTAAAGCTCAACCCGATCGCACTTGTAATAACCGACCTCAGAAGAGTAATGCTTTATGGAGAAGATCCTCACTGGGTCATGTTGGGCGTTTGGTTTGTCGCAGGACTTCTAATGTCTGTGATAGGCGTAAAGATAATATACAAATTTGAAAACAGTTATGTAAAGGTGATTTGATTATGGCAGAAGTTACGGAAAATGCAATATCTGTGTCCGACGTCAAAATCAGATACAGGATATTCAAGAAGGTATCATTGTTAAAAACTATTCTTGCCCCTCACAAATACAAGAAAACAGAGCTTTTCGAAGCGGTCAAGGGCGTAAGCTTTGAAGTTCCGAAGGGACAGATCCTTGGTATCGTGGGCAAGAACGGAAGCGGAAAATCCACCCTGCTCAAAGCTATCGCAGGAATATTCGCTCCCGATGAGGGAACTATCGACCTGCACGGACATACGGTATCGCTGCTGTCGATCGGCGTTGGATTTCAGAACAAGCTCAGCGGCAGAGAAAATATTTATCTGTCAGGCATGTTGCTCGGATTTTCAAAGGCTCAGATTGAAGAAAAGATCGACGACATAATAGAATTCTCCGAGCTTGGCGAGTTTATCGAACGTCCCGTTAAGACATATTCAAGCGGTATGTACTCAAAGCTTGCGTTTGCTATTACTGCAATTCTCGAAACAGAGATTATGCTCATCGATGAGGTGCTGTCGGTTGGCGACGCTAAATTCAAGAAAAAGAGCTATGCAAAAATGAAGAGCCTTATTACAAATAAGGACAGGACCGTTGTGATCGTATCTCACAGCTCGGAAACGCTCCAGAAGCTATGCGACAGCATATTGTGGCTGCATGAGGGTGAGATCAAAATGCAGGGAAAGTGCGAGGATGTACTTCCGATATACGAAGAGTTTATGTCGTAATTAAAGATTCCGCAGAAAAGGCGGTGTCTATTATATACCGAAGCTTTGCTGCGGTCTTAAATAAAAAATGCACAAACAGACAGGAGGAGAAAGTATTGGCAAAAAATAAGAAAAAAAAGTACTCCGAGAAACCGCAGACAACTGTGAGCGCACAGACAGAGGAACAGCCTGCGCCAACAGATGAGATAAGCGAAGACGCAGCAATCGCTCCCAAAACCGAAAAAAAAGTTACTGAAGGAGAGATAAAATCAGACAATAACGACAGCGAAAAAAGACAGGTAAAATCGAAACCTGCACGTTCGCTTCCGAAGCTTGAAACCAAAGAGATGAGCAAGACTCCGCTGTTTATCATACTTTCATTTGTAGTTCCCTTTATAATTATGGGCGTGGTATTTGCCCGCGCAGGGATCTATCCGTTCGGTGAAAGACAGGTTCTTTATTCCGACTGTAAGCAGCAGTATTACCCGTTTTTGCAGGAGTTCAGGGAGAAGCTTGTGAGCGGAGATTCTCTGTTCTATTCATGGCGCAACGGCTACGGCACTAACTTTATTGCTATGATCGGCTACTATATCGCCAGTCCGCTTAATCTGCTTTCGGTGTTTGTACCCGTGCAGTACCTGCGGGAGGCTATGGCCGTGTTTATGATGACAAAAATAGCCTGCGCAAGCCTGTTTATGGCTATGTTTCTGAAAAAGGTATACAAAAGAAATGACCTTTCTCTTGTGGCGTTCGGCTGCTGCTATGCGTTCTGTGATTTTATCATGGGTTACTATTGGAATACGATCTGGCTTGACAGCGTTGCCTTAATGCCGCTTGTAGCTTTGGGCGTGTATTATGTGGTGCATGAGAAGAAATTCAAGCTCTACATCATATCACTGGCGGTGGCTTTTGTATCAAGCTACTACATCGGTTATATGATCTGTGTATTTGTAGTGCTGTGGTTCATTGTTACAAGCATTATCAAAAAGTCGAAATTCGAGGAAATCTGCGAAAACGTCATCAGAATGGCGATCTATTCCGTTATTTCTCTGTGTATGACGCTGCCGATAACTCTCACTTCGTACATACAGCTTCAGAATACTGTCGGCACAGAGGATAAGTGGCCTGAAAAAATAGAGATATACAACAACTTCATGGAGATATTGGCAAACCTGTTCAGCTTCCACAAGACTACTACCATGGAGGGTCTTCCGAATATCGGTTCAGGCGTTGTGTGCATTCTGCTGCTTGTGATCTTTATCAGAGCGAAGAATATAGAGCTGCGTGAGAAGATAGCATATCTTTCGCTTCTCGGACTGATTTTTATAAGCCTGAATATAAATTATCTTGATTATATATGGCACGGCTTCCACTTCCCGAATATGATCCCGTACAGATTCTCATTCCTGTTCAGCTTTGTGCTTATTGCGATAGCATACAGAGGGTTCACGTCATTTGTGGATCTTGATAAAAAGGATATAATAGGGATGTGCATAGTTACGGCAGCTATGGTTTGCATAACGGTGTTCTACCTTGATCAAAAGGCTGTAATAGGCAGCCTGATCGTTGCGGCGCTGTATATTCTCATGATGCTGTTTTATGAGTTTAATCTGCTCAACAGACGTCTGCTTATTATTTTCGCAAGTATACTGATCGTTGCAGAAATGTGTTTTGAAGCAAGTATCGGCGTAGATTCGGTAGGTACTACCGATCATAACAATTATCCCGACAAGAAAGAATCGGTAGCCGAGCTTGTTGACTATGCATACGATAAAAACGGTGATGAGTTCTTCAGACTTGATATGGAGTATTATTCCACAAAGAACGACGGAATGATCTACGGTTACAACGGAATAGGTCAGTTCTCTTCAACGTCGTATAAGAATGTGATCGACTTTACGAGCCGGTTTGGTATGGTGTCCAAGAGGAGCAGCTATCAGTATCTGCTCACTTCTCCGGTTACGTCTATGTACTCCGGAATTAAGTATGTTATCTCGAGAGATAAATATAAGGGCGGTATGATTTCCCTTACCGACGAGAAAACATCGTCCGACGGTCTGGTCGATCTCTACTATAACGAATATACCCTGCCCATAGCTTATATGGCGGATAAGGGTATCCGGAATGTCAATATGATAAACGATAATGTCTTTATCACGCAGAACGAGGTGTTTAAGGCTTCAACGGGTGTTGACAGTGATGTTTACACAATTTTGCGGCCGTCATCGTTTGACTGCCTTAATATGGAACATGAAGAAGCCGATGGCGGATTGTATTCCTACAGCTTTACTGAAGGAAACAGCTCGGGCGAGATAAATGTTAAGTATACGGCGACTGAGGACGGCGAATACTACGCATGGGCAAATGTAAAATCCAGTGAAAATATCACTGTTGAGTCTGCTTCGCTTACGCATACATATAATATAGACGCTCAGAGATATATTTTCCCCTGCGGATATCATCACAAGGGAGAAACGTTCACTCTAAAAGTCGATTCAAACAAGAGCGGAAAAAATATTATAGGTGCTGCTCTGCTCAATAAAAATGTGCTTGACGAAGGCTATGCTCAGCTTGCAGACGAAGGTCTGAAGGTTACTAAGTATACGAGCGATACGATAGAGGGTACGATCGACGTACAGAGAAGCGGCGTGTTTATGACCTCGATCCCTTATGAAAAGGGTTGGACGCTCTATGTGGACGGTGAGAAGGTCAAGACACAAGAGGTTATGGAGGTGTTCATCTCCGCCGATATGACCAAAGGTACGCACACGATCAAGATGAAATATACCCCCGAGGGTTTTGTACCCGGTGTGATAATTTCGATAATGGCACTTATTGCTTTTATTTTCCTGTGTGTAAAAGATAAGCTGACAGCCGACGGTAAGGAGTTTGCTTTTTTCAAGAAAAAACAGTAAGGAGAAATGAACATGGACCTTATTTCCATAGTAGTCCCCTGCTATAATGAACAAGAGGCGCTGCCGCCGTTTTATAAGGAAATAAACAAGGTTGCAGCGCATATGGACAGCGTGAAATTCGAGTTTATCTTTATAGACGACGGATCGAAGGATAAAACACTGTCTATGCTGAAATACCTTCACAAGAAGGATGAGCGTGTGAGATATATTTCGTTCTCCAGAAATTTCGGCAAGGAGGCAGGTATGCTTGCAGGGCTTGAGGCCGCAAAGGGCGATTTCGTTGCGGTGATGGATGCAGATCTTCAGGATCCGCCCTCACTGCTGCCTAAGATGTATAATATCGTCAGAAACGGGGGATACGACTGCGCAGGTACAAGACGTTCTACACGGGAGGGCGAACCGCCGATAAGATCATTCTTCGCCAGAATGTTCTATAAGATAATAAATAAGATGAGCGACGCCGATATCGTTGACGGAGCGAGAGATTATCGTCTTATGAGCAGACAGATGGTCGACGCTATTTTGGCTATGAAGGAATACAACCGTTTCTCGAAGGGCATCTTTGGCTGGGTAGGCTTCAAGACAAAGTGGCTTGAATATGTCAACACTCAGAGAGTAGCAGGAGAAACAAAGTGGTCATTCTGGAAGCTGTTCAAGTATTCCATGGAGGGTATAATGGCATTTTCGACTACGCCGCTGTATATCTCTTCGATAATGGGATTCATTATTTGTGTAGCTGCGTTTATTCTTGCTTGCTTCTATCTTATCAAAACCCTTGTGTACGGCGATCCAACCACGGGATTCCCGTCGCTTGTATGTATTATACTCTTTCTCGGAGGTATACAGCTTATAGGCATAGGTGTTGTGGGAATGTATCTGTCCAAAACATACCTCGAAACGAAACGCAGACCTATATATATAATAAAAGAAACCGAAAATTCAAAAGAGAAATAAAAACCGCCGTGAGAGCAATTTGAATGAATGCTTTCACGGCGATATTTTGTATATTATTATCTTATCAGTTCAACGACCCATGCAATCAATGCAGCGTACATGGGAAAGACGATAATTGTGCCTATCCACTTTTTTACTGATGCTTTCACGGGAATATATGGCTGCAGATTCTCTGTGCCCTCTATTATCCATGCCTTTGTATGTCCGACCCAATACCAATCGATAAATAGTCTGTCAAACAGATTCCCTATTAAAAATACGGCTGTCATCTGTAAAAAGCCGCTCATAAAGCTGTCTGCCCCGTTTATCAGGTATACTGTTAACGGTACTCCCGCAAGAACGGGGATAAACAAAGCAAGAGAATAGATAAGAGCATTTTTCTTCATCTTTTCTTCTGTAATAAGACCCAGCTCTACAACTCTTTCCTGAACGTCCTTTTCGAACAGCGATACAAGTCCGACCGCACCGTTTGATATTCCGACCGTACACCAGATGAGCAGCCAGAAGCACATTGCAATTCCTTCTAAAATTATCATTAGCTTACCTCCCGATGTTATATGTGATAACTATGAATGTGTAACATCAGCGGACAGCGTCCGCCCTTTTTTCAGCCTGATATCCTTGCCGATAAATTTTATATATACCTGCTCACCGAGCATTCTTGAAATCAGTCTGTCGGTATACAGGCTTTTTATTTCCTTGCCTGTAAGATTTGTGTTGATGATGGTAGGTTTTTGCAGGAGCAGCCGCTTATTGATAAGGTTATACACGCAGCTTTTGTTGAACGATGTGGGATACTCCGTGCCGAGATCGTCCAGTATCAGCAGGTCGCAGCTTTCAAGGTGACTAAGCGTTCCGGTGTTATAATCGCCTGAAAAATGCTCTCTCTCTATTTTCAGGACGATGTCCGGCAGAGAACAGTATATTACTCCGTAGCCCTTCTCGATCACCGCCCCCGCAATAGCGAGCGACAGGTGGGTCTTGCCCAGTCCCGTAGCGCCCTCCATATATATCGACTTGCTTTGAGGAGTGAAGTCTTTGGCATAGTCTTTGCAGAAGTTCAGTATCTTTTCCATGCGCTTTCTCGGGACATTGCCGTTTTCATCGGGTTCATCCGAGTAATAATCAAGCGAAAAGGTACTAAAGCTTGACGGTGCAAGCGGCGACAGCTCATTGAGTTCGCTGAATGCAATATCACGCAGCAAAAGCTTCATGCAGCTGCACATTCTACCGTCAAGGTAACCCTTGTCGGAGCATATCGAACATTTGTATTTTTCGTCAAGATCGGCGGTGGTGTATCCGTTTTTCACAAGCAGAACCTGAAGCTCGCCCTGTAAACGAAGATTGGCGTCACGCAGCTTCAACAGCTGTTCTCTTGTGTCCTCTCCCTTGACGACCGCCTTTGCCGCGCGGTATCCCGTTTGTGCAAGCTCTCTCTCTATTTCTCTGACCCTCGGCAGCTTTGAGTATATCTCTTCACGCTTTTTATCGGCTTGCTGAACGGCATTCTGCCTGCGAAGCGACATAATACTCTCTGCTTTTTCATATATATGCTTGCTGTATCCCATCGTCTATCACCTCTTTAATCATCGAACATCGCCAGACTGTCAAGCTCGTCTATATCAAACGAAGAGTTGCCGGGCGAATTATCGGCATTCTTCGCCTTCTTCGATTTGGCTTTGGATTCGGCATTGGCCTGTTCGATCGTTTTGATCCCGTTCTGGTTCCATCTCAAAAGGATAGAATTCACATAGCTTGCTCTGTATTTGCCGATAGCATTGATACATCTGTCATACGCTTCCTTTATCATTTCGTCGGAGAATTTCCAGACCTTTATCCAGTTTGTATACATTTCCTCCTCCGATGACGACGGAGAGCGGAATTCAAGACCGAGTATCGTCTGCACCTTGTGCCAGGAATCTCTGCTGTCGTCGAGCCTGCGAATTTTTTCGTCTGCCTGCTGCGCAGTGAGGATACCTTCGCTTGCCCACGATTTGCCCATTGCTTCTATATATCTCATACCCTTTTTGTTCTCGACGCCGTAGGTCAGAAGCATGAGTATCACCTCGGCTGGCAGCCCGTCATTGTCATGCATCATCAGGATACCCGCATTTTCGTTATGTGATACGGGTCTGCCGAATATGTACTGGGCTTCGTTGAGGAGCGCCGAAATTTCGGGGTCTTCATTCATTCTTTCTGCAATATACCCCGGGTCGGGTCTTACGGGACGTGCGGGCGGCACCTCTTTTTTATCCGCATCGGGTTTCGGCACAGGTTCTTCTCTCGGCTGTATCTGTGAAATGTGAACAGGCCGATCAGGCTCGGAAACCGAAGCAGGCGGTTTTGCGGCTGACGGATCGGCAGCCTTCGGTTCGGTTATTACAGAAGACTGAATGCTTGCAGACAGTGGTGTGCTTGCAGATAATTTGCTTGCAGACAATGGTTTCCCCGCAGGCGTAATCATATTGTTGTCAACAGCGATAACGCCGAACGATACCCAGAATTCTATGCAGTCACGAACGTCAAAGGTGTCCATATTAAGCGCAGCGCCGATAGTATCGGCTTCAAACTCTTCACCGCTGTGACGAAGTATCCACAGCAGGACCTTCAGCTGCGCCGAACCGGATATTTTCAGATATTTATCAACAACGTCGCTCGGTACTGCGAAAATGCTTCCCCAGCAGCCGAGATTAACCGTATAACTCATAAGAAATAACACCCCAATAATAAATCATGTTTAACAATTTCTATTATATCACAAACAAGATGTAAAAGAAACATTTTTTTAGTTTAATTTCGGATAATACACTGTGATCGGAACATTGTCGTATAGCTTTTTGCGATACCTCCCCTTGCATAATTCGTCATATAGTGATATAATTATACAAATTTATGGACGGGAGGAATATTATTGAAATATCTGATCAAACTTATTACTGCAGCAATCATGATATTGCTTTTTACCCTGCCTGTCTGCGCTTATGAACATACCTTTGAGGTGCAAATGCCCGATTCTGTGAATTCGGGACGGTCGTTTGACATTACGGTAAAATACAACGGAGTAAACATGCTCGGCGGAGTGTGGCTGGAGGTCGTCTATGATGAGGAGTATTTCTCGTTTAAGTCGTTTTCTGCGGAGAACAGTACATCTGATTATGAGAACAGCGGCGGCAAGCTCTCGCTGATCTGCCTGTTCAATGAAAAGGATAATAATTGCAGAGAGATGAAGCTTATTTTTACTTCAAAAACGGGCGTACATTCCGCAGAGAAAAGCTTCCGATTTAACTGTATTCAGGCAGTATCGTCTGATCTGAAAGATATTGATACCTCGATAACTCCGTCTGCCGATATAAGCATGATACGAAAAAGCGATGATACCGACACGAGCGGAGATGGTTTCAGAAGTAAGGATGAGTCGGACAAAAAGGGGAATACCGATAAGAATAACGGGACAAAAGCGTCATCGTCGAAAACAAAGAGCGATACATCCAAAAAGACAAGCAGTAAAAAGACAAAATCGGAGGGCGCTTCGTCCGACAGGTATACCGGAGAAACAAATTCGGATGGTACAGTGCATGAATACGGCGAAAACACCTCGTCGGCGGTAAATCAAACGCTTCGCATATATGAAAGCGAGAGCAGATCGGAGCTTGTGATCGCAGGCGCAGTCGGCGCTCTTGCAGTGGTCGGAATCCTTTTTGGTCTGTATAAGCTGGGGAATATTAAGTATAAAAGTTAGATAAGTAATTTATAACCCAACGGAGCTTGTGTAACGGCTTCGTTGGGTTTTTTCCGCTTTTATTATTTTATTTGTGGTATAGTAATTATTTAATTTATAAATATATATCTGTTCATAATATATTTACAGAAAATTCATCGTTTTTTTTTTTTTTTTTTTTTTTTTTTTTTTTTTTTTTTTTTTTTTTTTTGATATGATTTACTAAAATTGATAATTTTATTGCGGAATTTTGGTGAGGTGATGTTCTGTGTATTGCAGAAATTGCGGTAAAGAGATAAACGAAAAAGCTGTTTTGTGCGTTCATTGCGGTAAATCTACCGGTGTGCCTATTGGGAATGAAAACAATAACGTTAAGAATGCAAACGATGAAGCGTCCGTCGGTTTGCTTGTTTTGTCGGTGCTGTTTCCAATAATTGGGTTTATCATTGGAGCAGTGTGTATTTCTATTGGCGCTATGAATGCAGGAAAAAAGTATATTAAGTTTGCTGCTGTTTCTTTTGGCATATGCTTTTTGATAAGCTTTATATGGTATCTGTTATGGACAGGAAATACTTATGGTTTTTGATGCGGGAGGTTGAAATATATGTATTGCCCTACTTGTGGTTCTGAAATAGAAGAAATGATAGAACATAACGGAGCAAGAGTCTGCCCCGAATGCGGTTGTGTTGTTGAGATGGTTAAAAAATCAACAGAAAAAAAGCCTAAGAAGCTTAATAAACTAAAGACAGCAACCGTATTTGCTGTTATCGGTACGGTATTAGGTGTTGTTTATTTAGCGATAGACATATTGGATTATTTTCGCTTTGAATCACATATTAGTATTAGTTATGTGAGATATATCGTTTCTTCTGTTGCTTTTATGGCTCTGGCTATACTGATGGTAGTTGCAAATAAGAAAAAGAATATTAAAAAAGCATTCAAAATTATTACAGGTGTATTATTGTTGGTTTGTGCGTCTCACAATGTACGGTGGCTGATAGGTCTCATAGACTTCATGATACCTGCTTTTGAAAGCGGCGAAAAATATACATGGATAGGCTGTATTACCTCAACGATAAGTTGTATTACAATAATATGTTTTTTTGTATTTATGGCTATGTTTACGTTTCTTCGTAAAAAAGTGTATGGTGTTGTTCTGATAATTGCCGAGGCATTATACTTAATAAATGGATTAGTTAGACTCGGCATTTTTAGTGCTTTTGGTATTTCGCTGCATGATTTGTTGGAATTATTGTTAAATATATCTTTAGCTTTTTCAATGTATATGAGTGTTCTCTACGGAATCGAAAATGAAAAGGAGGTAGAAACAGATGTCGGGAAGAAAATTATGGTCTGACCAAAAGAAAGATTATATATCTTCTCTGTTGCCGGCAAAGAAGATCCTTTTTGCGAACGTAAACGGAAAGCCTAAAGCATATTGGGATAGAACCACCGAAACTTACGATATAATCATAGGATATTGCTACAACAATGATTATTATGTGGCTATTAAATATGATTTGCATAGAGAAAATAAAACTGTGGATTTAGAATGTATTTCCGAGTTCATAACCCAAAAACATCAAATATGTGTTGGGAAAAGAAAAAGATCGTCCGAAAGAATAATTTATATTCCCTCAAAGGAAATGGAAGAATTCTGCAGTTACTATTCTTACTATATGGACAAATATCAAAACTAATATACCAAAGCCAACGAGGTCTGCTCACAACTTCGTTGGTTTTTTTATAATGTCATTAGCTCAATTCCCCACTCTTACGGATATGCGGTTCATAAATTTTTAATAAACATTTTTTGTATAAAACCCTTGACAAATCACAGGATAAATGTATAATAGTAAATAGATTAGCACTCAACCATCAAGAGTGCTAACGCAGAAACGAGGTGATCTGATGCAGATCGCACAGAGAAAGACCAAAATACTAAAGGCTATAGTTGAAGCATATATTAAAAATGGCGAGCCTGTCGGTTCTAAGCTGCTGTGTAATGTGCTTGATTTCCCTGTTTCAAGTGCAACCGTCAGAAATGAGATGGCGGAGCTAAGCGAGCTTGGTTTCCTTCTGCAGCCCCACACCTCGGCAGGGCGAGTTCCCTCGGAGCAGGGCTACAGATTATATGTGAACAGCCTGATGGATAAAAAATCACTCCCGGGCGAAACAAAGGCATTGATATACGACAAGCTGATCAGAGCGGGTGACGATCCCGAAAAGCTGCTTAGAGCGGCAGCGAAAACAATAGCCGAGCTAACACGTTCGGCAGTTATAGCGGCTGCTCCTTCCGCAGAGGATGCAAGAATACACAGACTGCGATTTGTTCAGACAGGACTTAAAACAGGCATGGCAATACTCATCACATCAGGCGGACTGATCAGAACGGCGCTGTTCAAGTGCGATTACGTCATTACCCCCGAGATCATCAGCGTGTTTGAGTCGATGTTCAACAGGAGCATGGAGGGAGTACTCATAAAAAGAATAACTCCCGCTTTTGTCCAAACTCTTGCCGTAGAGATGGGCGACCTTGTACTGCTTGTTCCGAGCGTGCTTGCGGCTGTAATGACGGCTTGCCACGATGTGGGAGGTTCGAGGATAATAGTAAGAGGAAGAACAAATCTCATAAGTGATGGCAGCGACATCGGTACAGAGTTGCTGAAGTTCGTTCATGATGATGATTCGCTTGAAGCACTGACCGAAAGAATAAGCCGGAAAGACGGTATTGCAATAGGAACAGAAACGGGCTTTGACGAGCTGAGCGGCTGCAGTGTTTTGTCGTGCAGATATAACACTGAGGCGACCGTGACCGGAAGTATTGCGGCGATAGTTCCGATGAGGACAGATTATGCATACGATATGGCGGTGCTTGAATATACTGCCAAGTGCGTAAGCGAGCTGCTGAAAACGCTGCTTATGATAGATTGAGGAAAGGAATGATACAAATGGAGGATACCCGTAAGGATACCGCAGAGGAAGTATCTGCACAGGAGGTATGTGAAGAGGAAGTAACTCAGAATGCGCCTGAAGAAACAGACAATATCGGGGAAGAAGCAAAGGAAAAATCAAAAGACGAACAGTCTGACGATAAGATAAAGCAGCTTGAAGATCAGCTTGCCGCAGAGAAGGAGAAGCTTCTCCGGACGGCAGCGGAATACGCAAACTTCCGCAGCAGAACAGAGCGTGAAAAGCTTGCTATATATTCGAATGCCGTGTCCGATACGATAAAGGAGCTGCTGCCGATAGCCGACAGCCTCGACAGAGCGCAGGACGCTTCAAAGGACGCTCCCGCAGAGTTCAGGAAAGGTCTTGAAATGATCTCGAATCAGCTTGCAAAGACATTTGAAAAGCTGAATATCACTTCTTTCGGCGAGGTGGGCGATACGTTCGACCCGGAGCTTCACAACGCTATTTCAAGCACAGACAGCGACGAGCTGGAGTCAGATACGATCGCTATGGTGTATCAGAAGGGATATAAGGTAGGAGATAAGATCATCAGACACTGCATGGTGCAGACCGTAAACTGATGACTTGATATATATAAATCAAAAAATACATATTATAAAAAGGAGTAATTAATTATGGCTAAGACAATAGGTATAGATTTAGGAACAACAAATTCATGCGTTGCAGTTATTGAAGGCGGCGAGCCGGTAGTTATCGCAAATGCCGAGGGTTCAAGAACGACTCCGTCGGTAGTAGGCTTTTCAAAGACAGGCGAGCGTCTTGTGGGACAGATCGCAAAGCGTCAGGCAGTGTCCAACCCTGCAAAGACAGTAAGCTCTATCAAGAGAGAGATGGGTACAAATTATAAGGTAAACATCGACGACAAGAGCTACACTCCGGAGCAGATCTCCGCAATGATACTGCAGAAGCTCAAAGCAGACGCAGAGGCTTACCTCGGTGAGAGTGTACATTCCGCAGTTATCACCGTTCCTGCATACTTCACCGACTCACAGCGTCAGGCAACAAAGAACGCAGGACAGATCGCAGGCCTCGAGGTTAAGAGAATCATCAACGAGCCGACTGCAGCAGCACTTTCATACGGTATCGACAAAGAAGACGATCAGAAGGTTATGGTTTATGACCTCGGCGGCGGTACATTCGATGTATCTATCATCGAGATGGGCGAGGGCGTTCAGGAGGTTCTCGCAACAGCGGGCAACAACAGACTCGGCGGCGATGATTTCGACAAGAGAGTTATCGACTGGATGATCGCAGAGTTCAAAAAGGATACAGGCGTAGACCTTAGCAAGGATAAGACTACAATGCAGCGTCTTAAAGAGGCTGCCGAGAAAGCAAAGATCGAGCTTTCGGGCGTTACAAGCGCTTCAATCAACATTCCGTTCATCTGGCAGGACGAAAACGGTCCTATGCACCTTGACCTCACTCTTACAAGAGCAAAGTTCGACGAGCTTACGGCAGATCTTGTACAGAGCACTATGGGTCCTGTAAAGAGAGCGCTCAGCGACTCGGGTCTTACGATCAACGATATCGATAAGGTTCTTATGGTAGGCGGTTCTTCAAGAATCCCCGCTGTTATCAATGCGGTAAAGAGTTTCATCGGCAAAGAGCCGTTCAAGGGCATTAACCCTGATGAGTGCGTTGCTATCGGTGCAGCAATCCAGGCAGGCGTACTCGGCGGTGAGGTTGAGGGACTTCTCCTTCTTGACGTAACTCCGCTGTCACTCGGCGTTGAAACAATGGGCGGAATCATGACTAAGATCATCGACAGAAACACAACTATCCCCACAAAGAAGAGCCAGATCTTCTCCACCGCAGCAGATAACCAGCCGAGCGTTGAGATTAATGTTCTTCAGGGAGAGAGAGAGTTTGCAAGAGATAACAAGCAGCTCGGAAGATTTATTCTTTCAGGTATTGCTCCCGCTCCGAGAGGAATTCCTCAGATCGAGGTAACATTCGATATTGACTCCAACGGTATCGTAAACGTATCCGCAAAGGATCTTGGTACGGGCAAGGAGCAGAAGGTTACTATCACATCGAACACAAACATGAGCAAAGAGGACATCGAAAAGGCAGTTCAGGAAGCAGAGAAGTATGCGGCAGAGGATAAGAAGCGCAGAGAAGCAGTAGACGCAAAGAACGAGGCAGAGAGTTTTGCATACAATGCAGAAAAGCTCGTCAAGGAGAACGGCGACAAGATCGATTCCTCCGACAAGAGCGATATTGAGAGCAAGGTTGCAGCAGTGAAGAGTGCTATCGCAACAGATGATGCAGACAAGATAAAGGCTGCTAAGGAAGACCTCGAAAAGACTGTTCAGGCCGTTTCAACTAAGCTGTATCAGGCAGCAGGCGCAGCGCAGCAGGCAAATGTTGATCCGGGTGCAGCAGCAGGCGCAGCTGCCGATGACAACAACGACGGCGGCAACGTTTATGACGCTGATTTCAAGGATGTTGACTGATTTTGTAATCATATTAAATAGAAGCCCGAAAGGGTGACGGTCGGGCAGCCGTATGCAGTTGTTATGATTGCAGCGGCTGCCGCGGCTTTTTTGAAAGGTGGTTTAATATTTAGTTTTTTGTTAAGGGCTTCAGGATGGGTGCTTAAGCCTTTAACCGAAAACTAAAAAGCTATTGCATTTGTTGCAAAAAAAGGTTACAATCATATAAGATAAATACAAATGCTGAAAAGAATAAGAAAATGTGTAAACAGGAGGGATCGTCTTGGCAGACAAGAGAGATTATTATGAGGTCCTTGGCGTGCAGAAGGGTGCGTCCGAAGACGAAATAAAGAAAGCATTCAGAAAGAAAGCAAAAATGTATCATCCCGATCTTCACCCAGATGATAAAGAGGCGGAGAAGAATTTTAAGGAAGTAAACGAAGCGTACGAGGTATTGTCCGATAAAGATAAAAAAGCAAGATACGATCAATTCGGTCATGCGGGTGTAGACCCGTCCTATGGCGGAGGCGGACCCGGCGGCTACGGCACATATACGGGCGGTTTTGACGTTGACGATATTCTCAACAGCTTTTTCGGCGGATTCGGCGGCAGACGTCAGTCAAACCCGAATGCTCCCAGACGAGGCACAGATGTTGAAACCGTATGTACCATTTCGTTTGAAGAAGCCGCCAAGGGCTGCAATAAAAAGGTGTCTTTTCAGCGTATCGAAAACTGCGACGAGTGCGACGGCTCGGGCGCAAGAAAAGGTACTGTTCCGAAGCCTTGTCCTGCCTGCGGAGGTTCGGGTCAGGTGAAGGTCAACAGCCGTACTCCGTTCGGTGTGGTTCAGACGGTGAGAGCCTGCGAGAACTGCGGCGGCAAGGGAAGAACTATCGACAATCCGTGTCCACGCTGCGACGGCAAGGGCCGTATCAGAAGAACCCAGGAGGAAAGATTTGATATTCCTGCCGGTATAGCCGACGGTCAGAGACTTAGCGTACAGGGCAGAGGCAATGCAGGCATAAATCATGGACCAGCAGGCGATCTCTACATAGAAGTGAATGTTCGTCCTCACCCGATATTCGAGAGAAGAGGAAACGATGTATACTGCGAGCTGCCTCTCACTTTTGTTCAGGCGTGTCTCGGTGCGGAGGTAGTAGTTCCGACTCTCGACGGCAAGGTCAGCTATAATATCAAAGAGGGTACGCAGCCGGGCGACAGATTCAGACTGAAGGGCAGAGGTATCCAGAGCCTTAACGGCAGAGGCAGAGGCGACCAGTACGTTACCGTTACCGTTGAGGTGCCTAAGAACCTCACAAAGCGTCAGAAGGATCTTCTGATGGAGTTTGACGGAAATTCTTCCGAGAAAAACTATGCGAACAGAAAAGGCTTTTTCAATAAGCTCAAAGAGTTGTTTGAAGATTGATCAAAAAAACAAGGAGATACTGATATGGATTTGATACAGAGTTTTTCCGTGGATCATACACGGATCGTCCCGGGCATTTTTCTCAGCCGTGTGGATAAGGTTGGCGGCGACACTGTCACGACCTATGATATCAGACTCAAAAGACCGAATAAAGAGCCTGCAATTGATGTTGCGGCAATGCATTCGCTCGAGCATATCATAGCTACTTTCCTGCGGAATGATCCTGACATGAAAGACGACATTATATACTGGGGACCTATGGGGTGCCTTACGGGATTTTATCTAATTCTAAAAGGCAGTCGATCCCCTCGGGAAATATATGAACTTGTTTCCGAAGCTTTTAAATCGGTGAACGAAGCAGAAACTGTTCCGGGTGCTGCTCCTGTGAACTGTGGGCATTATCTCATGCATAACCTTGGAATGGCAAAATGGTATGCAGCGGAATTTGCAGCATACCTCGAAGCGAATGCCAATAATCCCGAAATCTTTGAATATCCGAAGACCGAGCGGCTTGTTACGGATGACGGACAGCAGTTCTATGATTCGTGATGAGAATAATAATTAATTGAAAGGAAAAGTATGACACGGTATTGCTTGTCATACAGAATAAAAAATGAACGACTGGACCGAGATAAAAATAATTGTCCCGAACAGATATATAGATATCGCAGGAGATATTGCGCAGATGACTGTGCCTTACGGTATCTATATAGAAGATTACTCTATGCTTGAAGAGGAGGTCGAGCAGATAGCCCACATTGACCTTATCGACGAAGAACTGCTTGCGAAGGACAGAACTCACGGCATAGTGCATATCTATATAAGCCCTGAGGATAATCCGCAGGAAGCAATAGCATTTTTGAAGGAACGCTATACAAGTGAGGGGATACCTCATACTATCGAATGCGAAAGCTGTGTCGAGGAAGATTGGCTCAACAACTGGAAGCAGTATTTCAACCCCATTCCCGTCGGCGAGAAGCTGCTTATCCGCCCGACATGGCGAGATGAGTTTGACGCAGGTGACCGAGTTGTGCTCAATCTTGACCCTGGTCTTGCGTTCGGTACGGGTACGCATGAAACAACAAGGCTTGTGCTTCAGGTGATAGAGAAGTATGCGCAAAAAGGGAAAACATTTCTTGATATCGGCTGCGGCAGCGGTATTCTTGCAGTTGCAGGGCTTTTATTGGGATGTGACAGCGCAGTTGGCGTGGACATAGACGAGATGGCTGTAAAAACAGCGAAAGAGAACGCAGAGCTTAACGGCGTTTCCAACAGGTTCGAGGTGCTTTGCGGCAACCTCACCGACAAGATAAGCGGAACATATGATATAGTGGCGGCAAATATCGTTGCGGACGCAATAATCATGCTGAGTCGTGACGTCGACAGCTTTATGAAGGATGATTCGGTATATATCATGAGCGGTATTATCGATACAAGAGGTGAAGAAGTCGAAGCTTCGGTATCGGAAAGATTCGATATTATTGATAAGTACGAGGAAAACGGCTGGGTTTGTCTTGTTGCAAAGAAAAAATAAATTTACTAAATCCATAAAAAAGGATTGACCTATTTTGTATTTGTGGTACAATATAATTATATATTGTTTACATAATAGGAGGAAATTATAATGAAAAAAAGAACCAAAGAAGCTGCAAATATGTTTTTCTCGGCATTTCTTGTATTTGCCTATGTAGTATGCAGTTACTTTATATTAAAGCTGTCGTCATCTCTTACAAACACAACGGCATTCAGTATTGTTACTATTGCAGTCGTTGTTGTTTTCGGAGTTCTGCTGTTTTATGCAACGAGAGTAGGTGACGGCAAGCAGATCGTTCGATTCAGTCCGTCGGTACTTATTCTCATGGTACTGCCTGCAGCGTATGCTATAAGCGCATTCTTTGCTGTCGGACTTCCTCTTCACGAGGTAATGGTTCAGAATAATATCGTTTTGTATTTTGCGGCGGTAGTTCTGGGCTACGGCTTGCCCTACACGTTCCTTAGCGGCTTTGAGATGGTAGCTGCGGAAGATGTTTATTTCCCCGAGCATTTTGAAGATAAGGATAAGGACGAGGAAGAAGAGGAAGAGTAAGTTAAAATTCAGAATACAAATTCCCCTGCATATGTAGGGGAAACTTTTCTGTATTTACCTGTAATTGACTGATCAAAATTTGCAAGGTCGGTGAATATATATGAAATTGGTGGAGTGGAATCTTCATAAAATGACAAAAGATATTCCTGTGCAGCAATTTGTCATTGATACACTTATAAATGAAAATGCTGATATTATATGTTTAGTTGAGTATGTGACAGATAAAGGAATAGAGGAAAATTTAAAAAATGACTATTGGTTCGAAGAAAGCGATACAATTTCTGGCAATCGTGTGTTAATTGCTGTAAAAAAAGCACTTGCGCCGGATGGAATACAAGTAATAAATAGAGATGAAGTTAGGGATTGCTATAATTTCCTGCACATTGAAATATTAATGAATAATAAACAGTTATCTGTTATTGGTGTAAGAATGCTTTCACCAATGGTTGCTGAGGAACAGACCCCTCCGTTGATGAAGTATTTGTCAGAATTAGAAACGCCGTTTTTATGTACAGGTGATTTTAATATTCAGCAATACCGAATGTCTAAATGGTTTCACGGTATTTCAATGGAAAATATAGTTAATACAAATCTCCCTTTATCAAAATCAAGTATAATATACACTGATAAGAAGAATCATCATATAACCGGATATGGAGCTGTAGATCATGTGCTGCATAGTGATGATATCAGTGTGAGTTCACAATATGCTTGGGATTTTTTAAGTGCTTATTCGGGTTATCCGAATATTGACCGGATCGCTATTGGAGCATTGTGGAAAATTGATCCGGCGTATCCCGACCACGCACTAATGGTTTCTGATTTTTATTTCACCAAGCAGACATAAACTCTGATTTGCAGAGAGATACCATGAAAAAATAAGGAGGTAATAACAATGGGTTGTACTCATGATTGCGACAGTTGTTCGGTTGCTTGTTCTTCAAAAGAGCCGAAAAGCCTGAAGCTTGAACCGAACGAAATGAGCAATGTTAAAAAGGTTATAGGAGTAATAAGCGGCAAGGGCGGTGTCGGAAAATCGACAGTAACGTCAATGCTTGCCGTTGCGATGAACAGAGAGGGCTGCAAGACGGCTATTCTTGATGCAGATATTACCGGACCGTCAATTCCAAAAGCATTCGGACTGCACGAAAGGGCTATGGGCAGCGAAATAGGGATATTCCCATCGATAACGTCAACAGGAATAGAGATAATGAGCGTAAATCTTCTGCTCGAAAACGAAACAGACCCCGTGGTGTGGAGAGGTCCGGTTATATCGGGAACGGTGAAGCAGTTCTGGACGGACGTTATCTGGAATGATGTTGATTATATGTTTGTAGATATGCCCCCGGGCACAGGAGATGTAGCGCTCACGGTGTTCCAGTCGCTTCCGCTTGACGGAATAATCATAGTGACTTCACCGCAGGAGCTTGTATCCATGATAGTGGAGAAAGCCGTAAAGATGGCAGAGATGATGAATATACCGATACTGGGCATAGTGGAAAATATGAGCTATTTCAAATGTCCCGAATGCGGCAAGGAGCATAAGATCTTCGGTGAGAGCAATATTGAACAGACGGCAGAGAAGTTCGGAACAAAGGTAATTGCAAGAATGCCGATAGACCCAGAGTTTGCAAAGTGCGAGGACAATGGCATGATAGAACAATATGTAAGTGACTGCCTGAATGAAGCAGTTGAAGTGTTGAAGAAGCTTTAAACAATTCTGAAAACAGAGCGGAATAAGGAGCAAACAAAAATTCCGGATTCCGCTTTGTTCTCATAAGAGGAAATTAAGCGCAAGAGGCGATGTTTCCCATCAGAAAGACCGTGTGCGTGTTTCTACGGTGCGTCGGGGAAGTTTTGGGGTAATAGTTGGTATAATTTTTATTCCCCGTGCATATAATATAGTAAAAGCAACGAAAAAGAAATAAATTGAAATATCTATTGACAACATCGTGAATTTGTAGTATAATAAATAACTGTTGAGAGAAAACACACTATGAATATCGCGGAGTGGAGCAGCTTGGTAGCTCGTCGGGCTCATAACCCGAAGGTCGTAGGTTCAAATCCTGCCTCCGCAACCACTGGCATTGCCACCTTTTAAAATGCGTCCGAGTTATTCGGGCGCATTTTTTGTATGATTTTCTTAAAAGTCCTCCTTTGCGGTTATATTTAAGCCGCAAGCGATACTTTTTGTTAAGAAGGAATTAAAATCTCATAATGTGAGCGGCGACTCGCCGCCGGCTTGAACACTGCGTTTGAGCCGTTATTTTTTTTTATTTCAGGCAGCGGCTTATTTCTAAAATTCTAATAATACTTAAATCCACCTTAGAAATCTCCTAAAATGTCATCGGCAATAGTGCCCGCCCGCACCCTCTATAGGCGGCGGTGGACATACGAATGTCGGTCGTTGGTCAAAATCCCACACCGACGTACGCAGGAGCTAACGCTCCATGACGTTTGTTGACGTCGTCGCTCACTCCAATCAAGCGAGCACGTTATCGAGAAAATATATTAAAAAATAGGTGCAGACCAATATTGCCCGAATGTGTATAAAAAAGCAGCCCTTGAACGGCTTTTACCGCCCAAAGACTGCTTAATATCAAATACAATTATATTACATACTTACCTATAGCGAATTTTGTTGCCAGATTCACTGTGAATCTCAGTATATTCATAGCGTCTTTGCTTGTGACCCTTTTGTCGCTGTCAATGTCTGCGACTCTGAGCTGATCGTCTGAAAGCTTAATCAGATGGATGGTATACCGTTGAATCATCATGCTGTCTTTTGCTGTTACTTTGCCGTCACCGTTTACGTCTCCGAGCAAGATTTTCTTGACAGGTTTATCGGGTGTGTCTGACGAATCTTTTTCGTCGGAACTTGTATCTTCGGAATCTGTGTCTTCTTTGTTAGAAGCTGTGTTTGTCTTGTCGTAGGATGTATCTGCCTTATCCGAAGCTGTGTTGGGTTTGGCTGTTGACGTATCGGTTTCCGTATCAACATCTTTGTTTGTGTCAGTATCCGAATTGATCTGCGTATCTGTATCGGTTTCGCTTTCGGTGTCGCTGCTTTTATCAGATGAAGTATCAATATCGTAATTTGTATCCGTGTCGCTTATTATATCGGCCGAGGTGTCATTATCGGTTACCGTATCACTTTCAGAATATTTATCTGTTTCCGTTTCGGGATCGGTGCTGTCGGTCGGCTTACTATCGATTGATTTATCTGCGTTTTCGGTGTCGCTGTCATCATAAACAGACGGCTCTGAATCCGTGCTGCCGTTATCGGTTGATGTATCGGGATCTGTATCGGTATTGTCTAAGTGCTCAATTTCATAACAGGCAATATATGTAATGTCACCCTTTACAGGCTCTAATTCCACAGCTATTGCCGACCCGAATTCACTCTCGGGAATCCAGCACAAGAAATGGTATTTCGAAGCAGTATTTATACGTTTACCGTCATACTCAGGTTCTTTGCCGTCAAATGATGGCATCGTTCCGTAAGACACTTTTTCATCTGTTTCAAGAACCGTGCCGCCTGCGGAAACCCATTTTACCGTATATGTGTTTATGGATTCATCAAACACAGCGGTGTATTCGACGTCGCCGTTTACTTCGGTAACGGTCGGATCCCAGCCCGAGAAAGTATAGGTATACTGCGCATTTCCCTCTCTTGTCGGCACTGCGCCGTTATATTCGGGCATTGTGCCGAACGGTACATATTCATCCGTTTCGAGCGTTGTGCCGTCATAGTTTTGCCATGTAACATCGGCAAGAGTGACGCACGATGCAAAAAGCTTTTCTTTTGAAGGATCAAAGACGATTCTGACCGTCTTATTTCTTGACATATTCCTGATCGTTAAGCTTTTGCCTCTTGTCGATTGAGTAGTAATGCCTGATTCAAAGGTCTCGCCGTTAGCGTAATCAACACCCATGCTATCGGGAAGGCTCTTATATTTTTTATTGACCATGTCGTATACGCTGAAGCTCAGACTGCAGTTATCTGTCGCCTCATATGTATAGCTGTATGTACCATCGGCATCAGACGTCATCCATGTGTCAACGCTGTTCCATGCATGCTCGCCATCAATGTAGTAAAGCAGTGCGTAAGTGCGGTCGGTTGGTATGCTGTCATTATCCGGCCGGAAGTTTTCGACTGTGTACTTCGAATCCGAATCCTTACCGTTGATATGGAATGCGTTGTCGGGATACTGCTCAAGCACAATATCCGCAGTCTGACGGTCGCCGTTGCTGAAAATGAGATTCCTGTACTGTCCGCTCCTGTCAAACTCAATACAGTAAAGTTCTTTGCCGTTTGATGTGCCTATGGGGCTGAGCAATACTCCCGGCCAATCCGCATTATTTTTCGAGCTGGTCCATGCGTAAGCATAGACCTTTGACCAGGATTTCGTATTTTCAAAATAATACTTATTGCCAACGGTATAAGTGTGCTCACCCGCAACTCCGATTATTTTTTTCAGATCGTTTATTCTTTTGTTAAATTCTGTTACAACATTACGATCCGCCTCGTCGGCGTCTTTGTATCCGAAATACAGCTTTTTGAGTGCCTGATACTGGTCGTACGACGAATACCTCTTATACCGCGCCAGAAGATCCGCTGTCTCATTCAGCTTATCCTCTGGGGAAACATTCACGCCGCTCAATATGATCTCGTCCGCTTCGGTATTTACGACTGCCGCAGTATGCGAGCCTTCCATAATGTAGTTATACTGAGGATAAATAAGCTTTGTGGTAAGATTAGCACCGTAAAAAACTATCTTGTTTTGGTACGTTTCAACGTAGTACCCCTGCGAATTTTCGCCGAAACCATCATTATAATAAAGACCGCTGTGATCTCTATTCGGAACTGTGGAACCGGCAACGGCAGGGTTATGGATCATATGACACGCAGCGTTGTTTTCGTTGGAGTAGTTGTAACCCATATTAAAATCCTCGTGCGTATGACCCGACATGAATATCATATTTTTATATTTTTTAAGGAGCTTTTTAAACTTAACAGTAGAAGGATATGATTCGCTGAGCAATGCCTTATAATACGGCTTGCTCATTCTGTCGCCTGCTCCAAAGCCTTCTATGGGTGAATGCTCGATAAGAAAGACATTGACTCCGGTATCGTAATACTCCTCGAGAAGATCCGTGACCCATTCCAGCTGTTCATCGGAGAACTGATTTGATGTGTTCGGAGGATCTTCATTCTCAAGAGCCATAAAAATGAACAGATCGCCTGTTTTTGGCTCAATAATATAATAATAAGGCTTTCTGCTTTCAATGGTTTCTTTTGTGCTGTCTGTACCGGTTGCGCGTATAAACGAAGCAAGACCTGTTTCTGCTCCGCAGCGCATATCGTGATTTCCGTCAGCTTCCCAGACAGGATTCATATAATTGCTGTTCTTGAGTATATCCTCATAAACCGCCCATTCACTGTCCGGTCCTGTTTTGTTTGTAACCATATCGCCCGAAGACACTATAAAATCGGTGTTTTTTTCAACAGCGAACTGAAAAGCCTCCGCAAGATGTTCTTCGGCTTTTTTATAGTATCCGTTATTATCAATATGAACGTCGGAATATGAGTTGAAAGTGTAAAGAAGTTCACCGCTATCATACTTCAACTGTTTACTTTCGGGAACGGAATAAACAGCATCTGCGTCGGCAACCTTTTTTGAGCCCTTTGTCGCAATGATCTTTGTGGCATCGGCAGGAATAGCCGTGTGATACCCCATGTTAACGGTTATGCTCTCGCCCGCCTTCCTTTTTTCCGGCTTAATGAAGCTGTCATAACCGTCGAGCGCTTTCTCATCGTCAGCCCAGTAAAGGTAATAAGTGCCCTCAGAGGCGGTTTTGAAAGTGATCGTTCCCTCGGCATAGCCTGCGTCCGCCGTATTGCTGCCTGTAAATGTATAGCTGAGAGACGAACCTTCTGCTGCGCTCGCAGGAACGACGACTATGAACATTGCCTCAATGATCGTCGCCATCGTAATAAGCGAGATCGTGCGTTTCAATACTGACCTTTTCAATTTTTTTACACTCCATTCTGTCAATGTGATATTTTTTTCGTTGTAAAAACATATCGTGCATACATAGTATATAAATTTATTTATAATATGTCAATGCTTAAGGCGATAACGTACAAATACCGCCTAACGGCTTTACACCGAATCTGCTTGCACCTTCGGCACAATATCCGTAACAATCCTTTTCTTAAAAATTTATAGTAATTTCATAATTTTTGTGTTATAATATATATTGTGGAAGTGTAGCCGCAGGGAACAGCTTTGCTTGCCTGCGAAAAGTCAGAAAAAACGGAGGGGATAACTTGAATGGTCCTTTGATTTTTGCGATAGATCTCACTGTTGTGATACTGCGTATTGCCGTACCGCTGTTGGCGATCATAATATTCGTCAAGCTGTATGCCTCACTTAGACAAAACAGGCGAGATGAACGCCCTCTCATTATGCTGTATGATGAGGATGTCAGAAAAGCCGTTCCCGTGCTTTATTGGGAAAATTCCATCGGCAGAAGCAAAGCCAGCGATATCTATTTGCCCGATACGACAGTTTCAAGAGAACACGCCGTACTTATGAGAAGGGACGACGGTTGGAGTATTACAGATACCGATTCAAAGGCAGGCGTGTTTGTCAACGGGGAGAGAATCTCCGGAAGGACAAACATATACCTCAACGACAGGATCCGTATAGGTACGACAAATCTGATCGTAAGACGTGCCGAGGAATTTGAGGGCGCAACAAGACGGTCATGGTTTTTCAAGCCGAACGGCAAGAAAACAATAGGCTCAAAGAGTCTGCTTGTTCTGTTGACGATATTCTTTGTTGTTCTGTCGGCAGAGGCTTGTCTGAATAATGAAATGCTCAAAACCGTATATAACGATAAATTGCCAAAGTTTTCGATAGACACTACGCCGTTTGTGTACGGTCTTGTTCTGATTGCATTCATGTGGATAACATACGTTGTGACATCGCTTGTGCTGAAGCGGGTGAACTTCGAGATAGAAAGCCTGGCATTCTTCCTGTCGGGAGTGGGCATAATGCTTTCGGTACATCAAAGCGAAAAGCAAACTCAGGTTCAGCTTATTTCAATGGTCGGAGGAATAATTCTCTTTGAAATGCTGATAAAGATCCTTGACGATCCCGACAGAGTGAGCCGTTTGACCAAGTGGGTCTACGGGGCGTCACTGGCGCTGCTTGCGATCAATCTTATTTTTGGTAAAACTCAATACGGAGCGGCAAACTGGATCACTCTCCCCGGAGGGATATCCGTTCAGCCGTCAGAGGTCGTAAAGGTCGGGTTTATCTTCGTGGGAGCAGCGGGACTTGATCAGCTGCAGACCAGGAAGAACGTTTTCGGCTTCATGGTGTTCTCCGCAATATGCGTGGGTGCTTTAGTGCTGATGGGCGACTTCGGTACTGCGCTGATATTCTTTGCAACTTATCTTATTATTTCTTTCATGCGTTCGGGTGATTTCGCTATGTTGATAGCCGCTGTGGGCGCAGCTGTGTTTGCCTCTTTGATCGTGCTGCGATTCAAACCCTACATCAGCGACAGATTCAGTGCATGGGGTCACGTTTTTGAAGAACCCTATGTGTGGGACACAGGTTTCCAGCAAGCGAGAACGCTGATTTACTGTGCAAGCGGCGGAGTGTTCGGCGTGGGACTCGGAAACGGATTCTGCAAGCAGCTGTTTGCGTCCGAAAGTGATATAGTAATAGGTATCATATGCGAAGAATTAGGTATCATTACAGCGGTGATCCTTGCGGTTACAGTCGGCTCACTTGTTTTCTATGCAAGAGCGATTACGACAAGAAGCAGAAGCACATTCTATTCTATATCTGCTTGCTGCGCTGCGGGTCTGCTTGTGATACAGCTTTCGCTCAATCTCTTCGGCGCAACGGACATCCTTCCCCTGACGGGCGTTACTTTCCCGTTTATCAGCGCAGGCGGTTCGAGTATGATCTCCTGTTGGGGACTTATGGCGTTTATAAAAGCCGCCGATGAGAGAACATATGCAGTTCGGCGGGAAAGCCTTTTCAGATCGAAAGAGGAATGACTGAGTCAGGAATTATTGTGAGAAATTATGCTATGTCCCCTCATTAACAGTGATAACTTCATAGAGTGTGAAAAGCTGCAGCCTTCGCCGTGGGGAGAAGGCTGTAGCCGAACGGCTCCCAGCCGCAGGTGCTTCGCACTCTGACTGTTTTTGTATACTTGCTCTTTGCCTACGACAGGAAACTGTTAAAATTTAAAAATTTAAAATGGTGTGAGTTCATGCAATGTTCTGTCATTGATGCATGTGCAAATCTCAAAGATCATAGTCTAAAGTGATGGCGATTATGGATTGTGGTGTCTTTTTTTATAAAATCGGAGCGAAGCGACCCGATAACTCCACTTTCCACACTTCACACTCCACACTTATGAAAAGATCCGCTGAGAGCTTTGAGTGAGAATCAGAATAAAGCACGCCCGCCGCCTATCGGAAAGGAATAATATGAAAAAGGTACTTATCAGATCGTTTATGACATGGCTTTTGGCCTTTGCATTTTTTATAGGATTGGGGTATTTTGTGGTTAATCTTGTGATCCATTCAACAGAATGGGCGCAGAAACCAATGAACGCCCATATCTCTGTTACAGGACTTGCGCAGGCGGGAGATATTCTCGACAGAAACGGCACTGTCCTTGCAACAAGCGATGAAAACGGAAAAAGAGTATATCATGAAGATTACAGCACAAGGTGCGGACTGCTCCATGCAGTGGGCGACGACAGTGTAAATATCTCGACCGCTCTGCAGAGTGTGTACAGAACGGGACTTACGGGATATAACTATCTGCTCGGGCTCGGACTGCCGCAGTCGTTTCGGAGCAGCAGCGATATTCAGACTACACTTGACGCTCCGACTTGCGCCGCAGCTTATAACGCTATGGCAAACAGAGGCTACAAAGGAGCGTGCGTCATCTATAATTACAAAACAGGCGAGATGATCTGCGACGTCAGTACACCTGCTTACGACCCTTACGATCCTGTCGAAATAAAAGAGGGAGACGATACCTATGACGGCGTGTATATCGACAATGCATTAAGCTCGGCATATACTCCCGGCTCGATATTTAAGCTCGTCACAGCTGCGGCGGCAATAGAGAATATACCCGGTGCAGAGAACAGGAAGCTCTACTGTGAAGGCTATGCTGTTATCGGCGGTGAGGAAGTGACTTGTGTTGAACCTCACGGCGAATTGGATATGAAAGAGGCTATGTCTGTTTCGTGCAATATTTATTTTGCCCAGCTTGCTGTTGAACTGGGGTCTGACACTATGACCGAATATGCCGAAAAGCTTGGATATAATAAAGAATTCGAGATGGACGAGAACACAACGGCGAAGTCTGTGTATAATGTAAAGGGTGCTTCGGTAGGTTCTCTTGCATGGTCGGGGGTAGGGCAGTATAACGATCTTGCAAACCCTATTCACCAGATGATAATTGCAGGAGCTGTCGCCAACGGCGGAACACCTGTTCAGCCGTACATGGTGGACAATGTGACCTCGGTGTTTGATGTTGACAAGATGCTGCCCGGTCCTCACAGTAAGCATCTCGATAAAATGGTCGAAAGCTCGACTGCTGCCACGCTTTCTGAAATGATGAAGTATACCGTAGATGTCGGCTATGCTTACACCTCGCTCGATGAGCTTCATGTTGCTGCAAAGACAGGTACGGCAGAGGTACCCGACGGAGAGAACGGCTGGATCGTGGGGTTTGTCACAGACGATGACTGCCCGCTTGCGTTTGCTGTGTGTATCGATCACATAGGATATGGTGAGTTCGGTATCGGTTCGGCAGGAGCGGTTATCCAGGAGGTGCTTCCGACTGCCGCAAAGGTGTATAGGAATGACGAATAAATAACAGATAATAAAGAGTGTGATATAATTGACTTATGAACAGGCTATGGAGAAGATAGATTCTCTGCTCGTCTTCGGTGTAAAGCCCGGACTCGGCAGGCTGAAGACGTTATTGACAATAATGCGCAATCCGCAGGAGAAGCTTAGGTATATCCATGTTGCAGGTACTAACGGAAAAGGCTCTGTCTGCAATATGCTTGCAAGCATACTCGCAGCGCAGGGGTATAAAACAGGATTGTTCACCTCGCCGCATATCACGGGCTTCGGGGAGCGTATGCAGATAGATTTTGTACAGATATCAAAGGAGGATATAATCGACGAGGTCGAACGGCTTTTTCCTTATGTCGAAAAGCTCAAGGAGCTTGGCACGGTAATAACGGAATTTGAGTTTGTAACCGCAATGGCTTTCGATTGGTTTGCAAGAAACAACTGCGATTATGTCGTTCTCGAAACAGGTCTGGGCGGAAGGTTCGACGCAACCAATGTTGTACATCAGACACTGTGCAGTATAATTACATCGATATCTCTTGATCATACAGCCGTACTCGGAGATACGCTCGGAAAGATAGCGTATGAAAAAAGCGGTATCTTCAAGATGGGACGAGCCGTGGTATATAACCCTCAGGAGAAAGAGGTCAATGACGTTTTCGAAAAGGAAGCAGAGAAAAAAGGCTGCCCCGTGTATATACCTCAAAAAGCAGAGATGATCTCCTCGGACATCAGAGGAAGCGTTGTCAGGTATGGAAACAGAGAAGTTTTCCTGCCGCTTTTGGGAGAACATCAGCTCAAAAACCTCAGTCTTGTCATGCAGGCCGTTGACGTACTCAGAGACAGCGGAACGGAGATCAGTGATAAGGCGGTTGATGACGGCCTTGCGGCGGTTAAGATCCCGGCGAGGTTTGAATGTATTTCAAAAGAGCCGCTTGTGATCCTTGACGGCGCACATAATCCCGGAGGATTGAAGGCACTTGCAGACTCGGTAGATAAATATTTACCGGATAAGAAGATAATCTGTATTATGGGTATGCTAAGAGATAAGGACAGCAGGACTGCGCTGGGGTTTTTGGAGGGGAAATTATATAAGGTAATAACCGTTCAGATAAGCGATAACCCACGCAGGCTAACGGCGCAGGAACTTGAAAATATTGTACAGGATTATTTTGATGACGTTACTGCGGAAGAGAATGTAGAAACCGCTGTAATATCCGCTCTGGAGCTTGCAAAGGAAACCGAAAACTCTGTTGTGCTTATATGCGGATCGCTTTATCTTGCGTCAGAGGTCAGAGAAATATTTATGCAAAGGGAGTGTCTGCAATAAAAAAGGTAGATATTTTTACGGACGGCGCTTGTTCGGGCAATCCCGGGCCGGGCGGCTGGGGCGCAATACTCCGATACGGCGAGGTTGAGAAGGAGATCAGCGGCGGCGAAAGTGACACCACAAATAACCGCATGGAGATGACTGCGGTTATCGAAGCTCTCAGACTGCTGAAATACCCGTGCGAGGTCACGGTATACAGCGATTCTCAGTATGTCTGCAACGGAATCAATAATCATTGGGTTGATAACTGGCGCAAAAACGGCTGGAAAACCTCTCAGCGGCAGCCTGTTGCAAACAAGGAACTGTGGGAAGAATTATTAAAGTTGCTCGATATCCATAAGGTGACGTTTGTATGGGTACGGGGGCATAACGGTCACCCCGAAAACGAACGCTGCGACAGACTTGCGGTGCAGCAGTCCGCAAAGTTCAGATGAGGGTAAAATCACTCTTTGCGGTTTTCCTTGTGCTTATATGTACGGCTGTGTATACGCTTAAAACGAGCGGTGAAACAGTGTGTTTTATTGAGGACTGCGAAGAGCTTATAGGTGTGTATAATTACTGTGGAAATGATTTTCTGGCGCTTTATGTCGGCAGCGGAAGCTATCACTATGCAGTAACGGACGGCGAGAATGCTGATATATATGATACCGAAATGTCCGCCGATACAAATGCAGTATCATTTGTCGGCGGTTATTTGTATTTCTTTGAAAACACTTTGAGCGGAGATACCCCTGCTGTGAAGGTTTGCCGCCTGGAGTGCGGAAACAATACCAAAAGATACTCGATAGTCAATACCGACATACAAATTCTTCAGGGCAGGTGCGCAGCGGACGGTGACGGTAATTATTATTTCATTGACGGTGAAGATATACGGATAATAAGAGATAATACTCCTGCGGAAAGGGTATATGTAGGAAATGCTCCGAGGACGGTTGTTTCGTCTTGTGAAGGAGAAAGGGTATACTGCACGACTGCGAGGGAACTTGCGGTTATAGAGAACGGCGAAGCATTCTACATTCCTGTACAGGCAGATCGTGTATATCCCTCGGCAGATACATTTTCTGATGATGTCGGTACTGTTTATGCCAACGACGGTTCCGTTTTGTACGGCGGTTTCAGCGGCAGTCACGGAGGTATCGGTACAAATGGGGCATATTTCGGGATCAAAGACGGCAGACTTGTGCAGGTATATAAAGGAAAAGAAACGGCGATCTGTGATATGGACGAATCGGCGTTCCTTTGCATGGGCAGCGACAGATTTGTGGCTGTACTTCAGAACGGCGGGACGGCAGAGGTCCGCTCCTTTGATAACCAACCCACAGAGCCTGCTGTGTCCTCGGGGATCGGCGACAGCGAGGATAAGAAAAGCACGTTTAATCTTGACGGATTCTGTGTAAAGGGTGATTATCTCTGCGGCATAGCTCCCGAAACCACGGCGGCGCAGATGAAAAAGATGTTCTCTCCCGAAAACTGTACGGTGCAGTTCCTGAATACAAAAAATGAAGAGATAAAAAGCGGAAACGTCGGCACGGGCTGTACCGTTATGATCAAAGCCGAAAGCGAATACAGCTATATTATTATCGTTTACGGCGATCTCAGCGGTGACGGCAGCGTGAAAACGACCGACAGACGAAGTCTGATGAAGCATTTTCTGGCGGGCGACAACCTGTCGAACGCACAGCATGAGGCCGCCGACATAAATCATGACGGAAATGTCGATTTGAAAGACGTTACTGCTTTGAATCTGTATCTGAACGGGGAAGAAGATATATCTCAAAGCTTGAAATAGTGACAAAAAGATTACATTTGAACCAAACGAACGAGGATTGATATTGAAACAAGAGAAAAACTTTCGTTCAGTACACTTTGGGGGTTATATAATGCTATATAATATGTTTAATAAAAATCTAATCATAGAATATCTTTTTGTGATTTGTTTCAGACAACCATCAAATTCACTTTGAATTTTATATAAAGATATTATTACATTTTTGTAAAAAACATAGAAAACAATCCGATTTGACTGAATCGACCAAAATCGGGTTGTTTTTTTGTAATAATTGATGTATAATAAATGGCATAATGGCAAGAAGGTGCAACCTTTTTACTGTTATAAAAAATAATTTGCTGTCGGTGTGCTATGTCAGAAGCTTAATGGCAGCAGAAATTTTAAGAAAGGATGGAAAAATATGCATTCCAAAAACAAAAGCAAGGATGTACGCCACAGCAAAGGAGTCAGAATATGGTCAATAATACTTTCTGTTATGATGGTTGTTTCTATGCTGACGATCGGTCATATCGTGTCTCTTGAGGCAAAGGCTGAAAACTCCGGTGATGACCACACAGGTACAACAGCAACCGAAACGATCGCAAACAACGATCTGATCTATCCCGGCAAGGTATTGTACATTGATATCCGGGATGTAAATTCATGGTGGTTCGATGACGGCGGTCAGCTGAAATTGAGATATTGGAACGACTCCGGCTCACGTGAAGTTGTGTTAGCAAAAGGTTCAGACGATACGTCTCATAAGGTTCAGAATGGAGTTTACTATTTCATTGCCGAAGATGATTTTGTTGCACATTCATTTTTGATTCACAGAAAAGTCGGCACTAACGATTGGGTGAATCAGACCGACAATATTCAGGATCAGCCGCTTGATAAAAACTGCTTCAAGGTTAAAGACAATAATAATGGCAGCGGAAACAAAGACTGCGAGTGGATCTATTTCGATGATTCCGGTTTTGTTGAGTCCGGCACAGGAGCGTCTTTGACAGCGAAGCAGGGCTTCGGCGCTTCGGAGGACGGTGTGGATCTGTTCCCTGTTTCGGCTCAGTTCTATGACTACTACACAGACTATGAGGTAGCGTACGGTTGGAGATCTCAGAAGGATAAGAATGCCTACCGAGCAGTATCAAGAACGTGGATGAATTCATACCCGTTCAATCATCTGAATAAATACATCTCCAATAAAGCAGCTTCAAGCAACTGGGAGTATCCGCTGTATTTAGGTAATTTCTTTACATACACAGGATATTATTATAATACAGATGCTCAAAGTCCGAGATTCGACAATGACAATCCCTCAAGGGACGGCGGACTTGTAAACAGATTCAATCAGTCTTCGCCGATCAGGAAGTTCAGCTCCCAGGCGAATAACTCTATGTTCCTGTATAATAACGGAACAACTGCCGATAAGTATGAGGCAGGTGTCAGGTACTCTTTCGTCGGACTTGTTAACAGCAAACTGAATGAAGATAATCAACTAACAATGGGTACAGGCTCGGTCGTTTCACCGTATTTCTCTGACGATATAGTGAATGACGGATATGCGACCAAGGTCACAACAAAGTTCCCTATGCGAGTTGAAACAAAACAGGCAGCAGGGAAAAACGGCGGAACTGTTGATTACAAAATGTACAGCTTCAACAGTAAAAACGGTAGAGATAACGTTTATTTCAGTAATTACGATTCCGAAAACTTTAAGCTGAATTACAGCACCTCGGCAAAAACAACTGATGCATTGAGAGGATTTGACAATCTGGACTCGCAAAACGGTATCGGATTCTTCCCGTTTGATAACGAAAACGGAAGCACGGGGACAACATATGCTTACGATTTCGGCTTCGGTGTAAGATGGGATATGCCGTTTAATCTTACAAGCGACGGAAAGATCGCAGGCAGTGATCAGCACATCGAGTTTAATTTCTCGGGTGACGATGACGTTTGGGTATTTGTTGACGGTCAGCTTGCACTGGATCTTGGCGGAGATCACAAGTGGGCAACAGGTAAGATCGACTTTGCCGATAAGACTTCAACCGTCACCACAGGTGTTTATACACCAAATGGCGATTACCATAATCCTACGTCTTATCGTGCAAATAATACGGAAAACCTTACATACACCGATGGTGTTGCTCAGCTTAATACAGGTATATTTGCAGACGCTGATTTCTATAAGAAGCCGCACACGCTCACTGTATTCTACATGGAGAGAGGTATGTCCGAGAGTAACCTCAGCATGGACTTTACAATGTCTCCTCTTGAGAATGAGCTTATTGTTGACAAAGCTATCGACTATGGCGACGTGAATGAAAATCTTCTTGCAAAAACAAAGGAATATGCTGACAGCGACAAGTTTGATTATACCGTTAAGGTCAACAACTCTACAGACTGGACAAACACATACGCAGGTTCAACAGGCGGCGCAAGACCTGTTTACACGAAGAACGAAAGTACGACAACAAATACACTTGGTACAGACGGCAAGGTATCGGGCATTAAAAACGGTGAGAAATTCACCTTTAACAAGCAGTTAAACGATGATCCGAATGCGTCTGTTGTTGATATTAAAGAAAGTGTGGACAGCAATAACAAGTTCAGCTATGACAGTCATATGTCCGTTGTTGATGTATCTAATAACAATAATGTAGATATTGATGAGGATACGGATGAGGTGAATTTCGGATTCCGCACAGCTTCTCAGCAGTTAGGCGCTGTTACAAAGTTTGAGGTTCACAATGTCAATAAACTGAAAACCGCAGATGTAACTTTAGAAAAGAAATACAGCGGTACAGCCTCCTTTACCTTCGCAGTGTCGGTAAAGCTTCCGAATACTAACGAAACCATAGATATGGGTACTGTCAGTGTTTCTACAACCAACGGAACAAGCGGTACAAAAACTATTACCGGTATCCCCGTTGGATCAACCGTAACTCTTACGGAGAAAAATGCAGACAATTATACTGTTAAGTATAAGATAGGCAGCGGCACACTGACTGATGGTAAGACTGCCTCCGTAACAAACATCAGCGAAGACACAACCGTATCATTCACAAACACTGATATTACAAATACACCTGCTGAATACACACCGACAGTTAAAAAATATATCAGTGGCGCTGAGATCCCCGCAGGTGACAGCACAACATTTGATTTCGCGCTTACGCAGATCAACAAGGATACTGGAGCTGCGATCGGAACACCCGATACAAAGCAAAACTCACGTTCTGCTGTTACGTTCGATAAACTGACATTCAGCAGCGAGGGCGAGTTCTGGTATAAGATTGAGGAAACAAATTCAGGTGCTGATTTCACGATCGACAACAGCTCGACATACAGCAATGTTTATTATCTGAAGTGTAATGTAACATTTAATCAGACTACTCATGCGTTCAGTGTTGCTCATAAGTATTACAGAAGCAACAAAACGACAGAGGTTGCAGATAATGCGGTTATCTTCAATAATATTCCTGTTGTTAAAAATGGATATCTCAAGGTCATCAAGAGAGGCTCAGACGGCGAAGAAACAGGTTTTGCAGGAACAGAGTTCTCCGTATATAAGGTAACGGGCAACAATGTTAAGCCTGCGGACAACGCAGAAGCTGTGACAACTCTCACTCTTGACGCAGGCGGAAACTATAAAGTATCCGGCGAGCTTGATCTTGGCTGGTATGCAGTTATCGAAACGAAGGCTCCGAGAAATTATGAGCTTTCTGGCGAGGTCAAGTGGGTAGAGGTTACGGCAGCCAATACTACTTCTTCTCCTGCAGAGGTGACGTTTGTAAATACGCTTTCTCCCGATCTTCCGACAACAGGCGGAATAGGCGTAGTGGTATTTATAACAATAGGCGTGCTGCTTATCGGTGCGGCTATCGTACTTCTTAAACCAAAGAAGGAAGCAAAAAAGTGATTATTATTTATCCGTATCTGACAGCGGATCAGATAATATAACTTCTTTTGCTGAAATTAAAAAATATACAGAAAGGATAAACACAGATGAAAACGAAGAGATTTTTGAGCGTTCTTATTGCAGTTTTGATGGTAGTATCTTGCTTTGCAATAAGTGCAAGTGCAGACAATGCGGCAATCAAAGATACAACAGCTGACGTATCTCTGACGATCGTTCTCACAAGCGGAACGGCAGCCCAGGAAACTGCGGGTACAGCAGGTAAAACAGAAGGCGTTGAGAAATCTGTTACCGGTACTCCTATTGAGAACTCAGTGTTCTATATTTATCTTCATAATGCTGACGGCTCAATTTCCGAAACTCCCACAGGCAGAGGTACAACTGATGCCACAGGTAAAGTAACATTTACCAACGAAGGTGATGTCGGAACAGCAGGCTACACATCACACGCAAAGCTTGCACAGGGCAGATATACCGTAAAGAACCAGACAAAGGGAACAGGTCAGACAGCTGCTATCGCTGACTTCACAGTTGATCTCCCGATGACAAACGTTGCGGACACAGGCTTCATTTATGATGTATATGTATATCCGAAGACTCCGACAGACGCTTCTGTTCCTACGGTAACAAAGCAGGTTGCTAAGGCAGACTCCGTCAACTTCGGTCAGTCTACAGATGAGTATACACTCAACAGCGGCTTCTCAACATGGAAGATCACTTCCGACAACCTTCCGACAACTATCAAGACATACAAGACATACACATTTACAGATGTTATCGACGAGAGACTTACTCCCAATACCGACAGTGTTGCTGTTAAGTATACTGATGCAAGCGATGCAGAAAAGACATTGACTAAGGATACAGACTACACAGTTACATGGTCAAAGGTTAAGGCTGGCGGAGAAGATAAGTATGATAAAGTAGTTGTAGCCCTCACAGCAGCAGGTATCGCAAAGCTTGAGGCGGGCAAGAAGGTATTCTTTACATACACAACCACTATCAACACAGCTAAGGCAGGTTCAGTGGCACAGATCATTGGCAACCATGTTCTTCTTGACTACAAGAATTCCGCAGATTCTGAAGGCAGAGTAGACAATACTCCGAACAGACCTGACGACGATACATTCAACCCCGACGATCCTACAAACTGGCCCGACACAGATGTTCCGAACCCGGATTACGATCCCACAAAGCCGGAAGATCCCACAACCAATCCTCCGACAGTAACGATCAAGACTCCCTCCAATCCCGGAGATACAACAGGAACAGACGATCCTTATGTATGGACAGGCAAGATCGAAGGTCTTAAGACAGACAATGCAGCTACACCCGCTCCTCTTGCAGGCGCAGAGTTTACACTTTATACAGACGCTGCATGCACAACACAGGCCGCAGGCACAACTGTTGCAACATCTGCTGCAGACGGAACATTCTCGTTTATCGGACTCGAAGCAGGTACATACTATCTCCTCGAGACAAAGGCTCCTGCAGGCTACGAGCTTAACGGCGCAGCTACAAAGATCGAGATAGTTAGTCCTCTCACAACAGGTCAGACAGCTACAAAGGCTCCTGCTGTAAGTGTTACGATCAAGGATATTCCTTCACCCAGTCTTCCCGTAACAGGCGGTATGGGCGTTGGTATGTTTGCACTCATCGGCGCAGCTCTTGCACTTGCAGGTGTTGTATTCATGAAGAAGACAGGCAAATCCGAAGCTTGATTGATCCGGTATTTCAAAATACTTATGAAAAGGACAATGTTCTATGAGAATGAAGAAATTTCTTAGTGTTCTTATCGCAGTCATGGTTGCTGTAGGCGTGTTTATGCTCCCTGCTGCTGCGGCTGTAAAGGACACCACAAAGGACGTTACCCTTACTATTTATGCACTTGAAGCGAAGGACGGCAGCGAAGTGGCCGTTGACGTAAATGTTACCGGGGAGAAGACAGTTATCGCAGATTATAAGGCGATCGAAGGTGCTGTTTTTGCACTTTACAAGGTTGGCGACGAAGAGACATCGATCACTGTTCCGAAGGACGTTACTCCTTTGATGACAGAGCCAACATCGGCAGACGGTTCAACAAAGATCACTGTTCCTGCAGCACAGCAGGGCAGATACCTTGTTGTAGAGGATAAAGCTCCCGAGGGTACGATAGGCAAAACTATTCCATTTTTGATAGACCTGCCTCTTACAAATCCCGAGGGTACGGACTTCATGTATGACGTATACGCTTATCCGAAGCAGCCTGTCAAAGAGTCTTTTACACCGCTTCCCGACCCGAAGGTATCAAAGCTTGTTTCGGGTGACGAAGGAAAAACCTGGGGCGAAGAGGCAAATATCGAGTCGTTCACCGGCAAGAGAGCCTACTGGAAAGTAACGGGCGAGATCCCCGCAAACGTAGGCGATTTCGATATTTATGAGATAGGCGATCTTCTTGACAACCGCCTTATCCCCCCGGCAGCAAATGAAGTAAAGGCAAGTGTTGAAGGCAAGGAGCTTCCCTCCGATAAGTATACTGTCACAGTAAAGGGGCAGAATATTACGGTAAATTTCGATGTTCAGACGCTGGCTCTTTATAAGAACAAGGGCGTTGACGTTATTTTCCCGACTGCTATTGACGTAAAGGCTAAGAATGCGATCGGTGTAAAGATTGATAACTTCGCTACTCTTACTTATACCCGATTCACTAAGGGCGGTAAAGATGACGACACCGATACCGATATAGTAAAGACAAAGACTACTATTTCTACAAATATCGTAAGAGTCTGGACGGGAGCAATCGAGGGCTTTAAGCATGATAAGGATAAAAAGCCGCTGAGCGGCGCTGAGTTTACCCTTTATGAAGATAAGGACTGCAAGACGGTAGTAGGTAAATCGACATCGGATAAGAACGGTATCTTTACCTTTACGGGTCTTAAGGATAAGACTTATTATATGAAGGAAACAAAAGCTCCCGACGGCTATCAGGAAAACAATAACGTTATCGAAATCAAGATAGACGGCAAAACAGAGCCTCTGAAAAAGATCGACGTACTCAACATTCCGAAGACTAATCTTCCGCTGACAGGCGGTGCAGGTACGATCGGTATTTCACTTATCGGTATAGGCATAGCGCTCGCAGGTGTTGTGATCGTTATTCTTACGCTGAAGGTATACAAAAAAACAAGAATTGCCGCTGCATAATAGATGGTACACGTCTTGAAACAAATTAAGGAACGATCATTTTGGTCGTTCCTTTTTTGCGTGCAGAGTGATGAGATGCACAGGTGCTCTGATTATGCGTTTATAGTTCATTGTGATACTTGTTCAAAACTTGTAACGAATCATGTGCTTTAACCTTGTTGTTAAAATAAAGTTTGACTTTGGCTGCAAAGCAAGTAAATGAAAATAGTAAGGGTGCGTAATACCTTAAGGTGTTCTCTTGTTCGCAGCAAACGTTGATAGCATACCACATTACTAAAATACTTTATTACAGTTATTTGTGAAATATTAGCTTAATTATAAAATTATTGAACTAATAAGTTGGGACTGTAAACTTAGAACTTATAACCTTCCCAAATTACTCGATATATCATGATGCTATTACTATGTTTCAGTTTAAGCTATCAGTTCCATCCTTTGGTTCTGTTATTTGGTGCTTGACAAATACCCCTCGGGGGTATATAATGTTAGTGTAATAAAACTACCGGATAAAGCTGATGATTATTTGCGTAAAAGGTGATCGGGTATGAGTGAAACAACTATTGACAATAATAAAGAGTGCTGCAAAAAGCATAAACAGCGTGAGGATGACGAGAAAAAATGTCTGGTTAATCGTTTGAACAGAATAGAGGGTCAGATCAGGGGGATAAAATCTATGATCGAAAATGATGCCTACTGCGCCGAGGTGCTGATACAAACGGCGGCTGCTGTCGGGGCGCTTAATGCGTTTAACAGAGAGCTTCTGAGCGAGCATATACGAACCTGTGTTGCGGATGATATCCGTGCGGGAAAAGACGATACGATCGGCGAGCTTACAGGACTTTTGCAAAAACTGATGAAGTAGGGGGACGTTATGGAACAGTATAATATAACGGGAATGAGCTGCGCAGCGTGCAGCTCAAGAGTGGAAAAGGCGGTATCTGCCGTTGAGGGAGTATCGTCCTGTTCTGTGAGCCTGCTCACAAATTCAATGGGTGTAGAGGGAACGGCAGACCCGGGAGAGATCATTGCAGCTGTTGAAAATGCGGGCTACGGTGCGAGTGTAAAGGGAGAGAAAAAATCCGACAGGGCTGACGGTGATTCATTGAAGGATACCGAATCGCCTAAGCTTGTCAGACGGCTGCTGTCATCGCTGTTGTTTCTTCTGATTCTGATGTACTTCTCCATGGGACATATGATGTTTGGGTTTCCCTTGCCTGCGTTTTTTGAAGGAAATCATATTGCAATGGGACTTGTACAGCTTATCTTGTCGGCAGTGGTTATGGTGATAAATCAAAAATTCTTTATTAACGGCTTCAAGGGGCTTATTCACCGTTCGCCCAATATGGATACGCTTGTGGCGTTGGGTTCGTCTGCCTCGTTTTTATATAGTACCTATGCGCTGTTCTCTATGACGGATGCGCAGCTGAAGGGCAATACGGTGGCAGTAATGTCTTATATGCATGATTTTTACTTTGAATCTGCCGCTATGATACTTACTCTTATAACGGTAGGGAAACTGCTCGAAGCCAAGTCAAAGGGCAGAACGACCGATGCTTTGAAATCTCTGATGAATCTGACACCTAAAACCGCAGTGATCGAAATTAACGGAAAAGAAAAGACTGTGCCGGCACAGGATGTTAAGATCGGAGATATTATCGTTGTACGTCCCGGAGAGAGCATTCCTGTTGACGGAGTGGTTGTCAGCGGAGAGAGCGCCGTTGACGAATCGGCCCTTACCGGAGAGAGCATACCTGTCGATAAATCGGAAGGGGATAATGTATTCGCAGCTACTATGAACCGATCCGGCTTTTTGAAGTTCACGGCTTCAAGAGTAGGTGAAGAAACAACCTTGTCGCAGATAATCAAAACGGTGAGCGAAGCTGCTGCTACAAAAGCGCCTATTGCAAAAACTGCCGATAAGGTTTCGGGAATATTTGTCCCGGCGGTTATTACGATAGCGTTTATTACATTTGCGGTATGGCTGTTAATCGGGCAGACTTTCGGATATGCGGTGGCGAGAGGCGTTTCCGTACTGGTTATAAGCTGCCCGTGCGCTTTGGGACTTGCAACACCCGTTGCTATCATGGTCGGCAGCGGAGTGGGAGCGAAAAACGGAATACTGTTCAAAACAGCCGAGTCGCTGGAGATCACCGGCAGAACGCAGATAGTTGCCCTGGATAAAACGGGTACAATAACAAACGGCGCGCCTGTGGTGACGGATATTATTCCTGCGGATAACGTGACCGAAGCTGATCTGCTCCGAATAGCGTATACAATAGAAAAAAATAGCGAACACCCGCTTGCAAAAGCAATATCGGAATATGCGGAGAGTAACGGTATTGAATCGGTCGATATAACGGAGTTCAAAGCATTGTCGGGCAGCGGAGTTTCCGCAAAGTACGGTAATGAGACAGTTATGGGTGGCAATCTGAAGCTTATCGAAAAGCAATGTACCGTCCAAAAAAATCTCGTCGATAAGGCGAAGGAATTATCGAATGAGGGCAAGACGGCTATGTACTTCTCAAAGGGTAAATCGGTACTCGGGATTATCGCCGCAGCCGATACGATAAGAGATGACAGCGCAGGAGCGATCGAAGAGCTAAAGAATATGGGTATTCGTGTAGTGATGATAACGGGCGATAATCAACAAACGGCAGATGTTATCGGCAGACTTGCAGGGGTAGATGAGGTGAGAGCGCAGGTCATGCCGTCCGGCAAAGAAAAAATTGTACGTGAATTATCGAAATATGGAAAGGTAGCGATGGTAGGCGATGGTATCAACGACGCTCCTGCCCTGACAAGCGCCGATATAGGCATAGCGATAGGAGCAGGCACAGATGTAGCAATAGATGCGGCCGATGTTGTTCTGATGAAAAGCAGGCTGAGCGATGTTCCTGCGGCGATCAGACTAAGCCGAAAGACGCTGAAAAATATTCATGAAAATCTCTTCTGGGCTTTTATATATAACGTGATAGGCATACCTCTGGCGGCAGGAGCATATATAGCTTTGTTCGGCTGGGAATTGAACCCGATGTTCGGAGCAGCGGCTATGAGTTTGTCAAGCTTTTGCGTGGTAACAAATGCGTTAAGGCTGAATCTGTTTGACATCAGAAGTACCCGAGGAGACAGAAAAATAAAGCCTGCGATCAGGCAAAATACAACGGAGAAGGAGAATAATACAATGGAAGTAACACTGAATATCAAGGGCATGATGTGTCCGCACTGTGAGGCAACGGTCAAGAAAACGCTTGAAGCGTTTGACGAGGTAACAAATGCAGAAGTAAGCCACGAGAAGGGTACGGCTGTCGTGACTCTCGGCGGAGAGATCAATATCGAGGAGCTGAAAAAAGCAGTGGTTGATAAGGGTTACGAGGTGGAATAAGTTCAGAGCGGTGCCGCAGAAATGCGGCGCTGATTTTATATCACAAATATGTTGTATTTCGGTAATAAATTTCTTAAGGAGACACTGATTAAATCGAGTGCCGAAGTTGCGCAGTCAGATTTTTAGGCAAATTGTGCGAAAAATCCGCAGGAATACTGACGTATTTCAAGGATTTTGAGTGCA
>OMYH01000065.1 GCA_900315255.1 uncultured Eubacteriales bacterium
AACTGTACCCGCAGCACTAAGCTGTTTTTCAAATCACTCACAGGATACGAGATACACCGGTCCCGAAGAAATATCCCAAACGATATCTTCAACATTCGGACAGGGCGGCAATAATCAGCCGTTTGTCGTGGAGAGCCATGCTTTCGGTATATGCTCCGCTAAAAGCAATGCAATGAAATCCGATAATCCTAAAAGCGGGTTTTATGAAGCCGATACTTCCCGAACGATAGATACAAGTACGCAGTCGCCTGTTCGCAACCAGGGCGGAATGGCAGTTGTACAGCCAATTAAGAATTACGATGTCAGACTTACTTCCGAGGGAACAAAAAATGCCCGAAGCAATGTTTATGAAACGGAGTTTGCAAGAACTATCGATACAGGTGGCATTGCTCCAAACGCGAATCAAGGTGGAATCGCCGTTGTCGCTGTGCAAGGCTCGATGATCGGCCGTAAAGACGAAAACGGACCGCAGGGGAGCGGAGTAAATGAGGACATTTCATTTTCTTTGACCTGTGCAGACCACCACGCAGTTGCATACGGTATACACAGAGCCGCTTTCAATCAATGGTGCGGGTGTCCGGTGGACACCTCTCAGCCACAGGCTGAGAAGCACCGACCGAGCCGGCAGGCGAGAAAAAACGCTCTGTATAACTTTGCTGTCGAAGAAGAAATCGAACCGACAATGGTTGCAAAAGGGTGCGGGTGTCCAGTGGACACCTCTGCCGCAGGCAGAAGCACCGACCGAGCCGGCAGGCGAGACCCGGGTGCTGTTGCACAGCCTACATATTGCACAAGCAAAAACTCACATCACACAAAGGCGAATGTAGAGCTTGCAGGAACGCTTGTCGAAAGCGATTACAAAGACCCGCCTGTTATAAATGACACAGACGGAATCGAGTATATCGTGCGAAGACTGACTCCTTCCGAATGTGCTGTGCTGCAGGGATATGACCGTGATTGGTGCAGTAATCTTGGAACGGAAAATCCAACCGCAGAGGATATTGCTTACTGGCGTGAAGTGTTCAATGAATATAATCACGCAATAGGAAAATCAGTAAAGCCCAAATCAGATAACCAAATAATCAAATGGCTCAAAGATCCGCATTCCGATAGTGCAGAGTATTCCCTTTGGGGCAATGGTCTGTGCAAATGGTGCGCTGTGTTTGTCTTATCTGGTATCGCATATTTCGACGCTCACGAGGAGGAGATTGAATGAAGATAAATCGTGCATGGGCAATGTCCAACAGCCGTACATTCAGTATTCCGCCTATCCGTGAGCTTATCGAACATTATGTCGGTTGGGGCGATGTTATCGTTGACCCTTTCGCTAACGACAGCAAAATCGGTACGATCACCAACGATCTCAATCCAAAATTCGATACCGATTACCACATGGACGCTCTGGACTTCCTTAAATCTATCAAGGACGCTTATGCGGATGTGGTTTTGTATGATCCGCCGTACTCTTCACGCCAGGTCAAGGAGTGCTACGATAGCATCGGGCTTCCGCTGACGGCGGAGAAAACGAAGGCTTCGTGGCGCTCTCGCCACCTCGATGAGATCGCCCGTATCCTCAAGCCGGGCGGCTTCGCCTTGTCCTTCGGCTGGAACACCAACGGAGTCGGCAAGAAGCGTGGATTTGAAATTGTCGAGGTTTTCGTAGTCGCTCACGGCGGCAGTAAAAATGATACCCTCTGCACCGTGGAGCGGAAGCTCCTGCTATGACTGTCCGTTCATTCCGCTGATCTCCTTCGTTCTTTCGTTGTGTAGATAATACCATACCCTGCCCTTTGATAGCAAGATAAAAATAATCATAAATCCGACAAAGATACAGCTTTACGGCGGTTGAATATTTACACTATTTTCCGCACCGCTGTCGCCCGAAAATGACGAAATTTTGGTCGTCTGTACGGCTGAAATACGCTTAGTATAACTGATGAACGAAAATAAACCGACTATTGGTACATATCTTGGTAATCGGTCTATTTCTCGTTCAATATCTCGGTAAGTACAGAACTTTCGAGGAAAGAATGCACGATTTACCGATAAAAAAGCGCTATAACCCTGCGGAAATACAGAGCTATAGCGTTAAAGTGATGCAATTAATCTTTTGAGTCTTTCAGGGGAATTTCGCCATGTTTCATTTCGTAATCCTGTACACGCTTTTTCATATACTGCTCAATTTCTTTATTTGCAGAGCGACCTCCGGATTCTGCAATAAAACGGAATTTTTGAAACAATCTTCTGTTTACCCGTAGTGTGTATCTTAAAAGATTCTCGTCCATGATCTCACCTCCTCAATAATTATTATGCGTCATTATGATGTTATTTTATCATCATTATTGCGTCAAAACGAAAATGGTGGTAAAATGGTGAAAAAGTGACGCAATATTTTTTCAAAAACTATTTTATGGAGGCGGTTTTATGAAAGTAGCAGTTGTTGGTTCAAGAGGCTTGTCGGTCAGCAACCTCGGAGATTATTTGCCGGAGGGGACAACGGAGATAATCAGCGGTGGTGCGAAGGGGGTCGATACCTCGGCACATGATTACGCAAAAGCGACCGGTATCAAGCTGACGGAGTTTTTGCCGGATTACAAGAAATACCCCGGCAGAGTTGCTCCGTTGAAACGCAATATCCTTATAATAGAGGCAGCCGATCTGGTGCTTGCCTTTTGGGACGGCAAGTCGAGAGGGACGAAGTTCGTCATCGATAAATGCCACGAAATGGGTAAAAGTCTTATAGTCTACACTCCCGAATAATAGTTTGTACATTATAGCCGTCGGTATCCCCGGCGGCTTGTTCATTAGGTCGAATATGATAAATATCGCTCTAATCGCTTGCAATCCTAAAAAATTCGAGCAATATATGTAATTGAAAAAACGGAGCGGGCAACCGAATCCGAAGAGAGGAGCAAAAAACATGGTTATCACATTTGACTTAAGCGGCAGAGATCGAAAGCAGTTTGTAAAAGGTATCTCCGAAATCACTGGAGCAAGAGCGGTTTATAAGTTCATGCCGACCTGCGCTTACGAGATCGACTTTTTCACGGTCACGAAAGAGGGAATGCTCGAATTCCCCGACCGCAGCGACACGGAGATAGTCGAGCAGGTGCTTGAGGGGCTTGCAGAGAGAGGCTTTACGGTAATTAGCAGCTACTACGATAACGGCGAATCGGCAATGGAGACTGATGAAGACTTGCCGACAGAAACGCCCACACCGCCCGACACAGCCGAGATTACCGAAACCGAGGAAGTATCCGAAGAAAGCGAAACAACGGCAGACACGGCAACACAGCCCGACACAGAGAAAACTGTAGATAGGTTCAGCATTTCAATGCAGAGAGACTTCTTCGATGAAGCCTTGTTTGCAAAGCTCGACCGCTTGATCGAAAGCAAGAGCGAGCTTTTCAAAATGGCTTTCAAAACCGACGACCTTTCCTACGAAAAGACCGATGACAGAGTTACATTCGCATGGTTCCCTTGGGCTAAAATTGCCGACGAGGGCATTGCCTACAGCACCTTCATCGACTTGCTGACCAAGCACCTTAAGAAACAGAAGCGAGTAAACGCTTCAAAAACGCAGACAGACAATCCTAAGTTTGCCATGCGAGTTTTCCTTATTAGGCTCGGCATGGTTGGCGAAACTTACAAGACCTGCCGAAAGATTCTGCTTCGCAATCTCGAAGGTTCATCGGCATTCAGGAAAGGATCGGCGAAAAGTGAAGATACCGAGTAAAAAAGAGCTTGACCTTATCCGCAGGGAATACCCTGTGGGTACGATTATCGAGATCCAAAAAATGGACGATTCCCAAGCACCGCCTGTCGGTACGCTCGGCGAGGTGATCGGCTGCGACTCGATGGGCGATTTGCTCATGAGATGGTCAACGGGCAGCAGCTTGAAGGTCATTCTTTCCGAAGACCGCATTCGCAAGCTGAAGAACGGCGTTATAACGGTATGCTACGGTCAGCGTGAGTATTGGAAAAGCCGAAAAGAAGCCGCCGATTATTTCCTTGAAGGGATTTCCGCAAGCGACGGCAGCGAGTGCGAACGGTACTCTAAAATATACGCAGAGCTGATTTGCGGTAAAAAAGTCTGCTCGGACGAGTACGAAGATTTGTAATATAATGGTGTATTATACACGATAAAATAATGTATCTTTGTCACTATTATAGCTTGATAAATACTCCGAAAAGAGCGAATATGTGTATGCAAAAACAAAACAAACACACGCTTAGGAGGAAAATAAAATGAGCGAGAAGACAAAGGCATTCATGGACAGAGCAAAGGAACAGACAATCGGCTGCGAGATCGAGATGGCTGAGATCACAAGGAACATGGCAATCAAAACGGTTGCAAGATACTTCGGAACACTCGACACGGTTCACCACGATGGCGGAGCATACGATGCTTGGAGCTGCAAAGACACGCAGGGCAGAGTTTGGAAGGTAATGCGAGACGTAAGCATTTCGGCAAGCAGCGATCTTAAAAAATCGGAACTTGTGACACCCATTTTAAAGTATACCGATCTTGAAGACCTGCAGGAGGTTGTTAGACAGCTTAGACACAAAGGCGGGATCAGTAACCCCGAGCACGGATGTGGGGTTCACCTGCACATCGGAGCACAAGGGCAGACACCGCAGAGCCTCCGGACGCTGGCAAATTTAATGTCAGCTCATGAAAAATTGCTTGCAGAAGCGATTAACATTGACAGCTACAGACAGCACAGATACTGCAGAACGGTTAACCCCGAGTTCTTGAAAGAGCTCAACAAGAGAAAGCCGACAACAATGAGCGAGCTTGCAGACATTTGGTACACAAGCCACGGAGCAAGCTACGGCAGAAGCCAACACTACAACTCAAGCCGGTATGCCATGCTAAATTATCATGCAACCTTCACAAAAGGTACGATAGAATTTCGTTTATTTCAGTTCGATTCGCCAACAGCAGACCGCAAAGGCGGTTTGAATGCAGGGCAGCTTAAAGCCTACATACAGTTCTCGCTTGCAATAACTCAAATGGCAAAGGAACTTAAAACAGCAAGCCCGAAGGAACAGCAAAAGGAAAACAAAAAATTTGCCATGAGAACATGGCTGAACAGACTGGGGCTGGTAGGTGCTGAGTACTCCACCTTGAGAATGGTCTTTACAAAACGACTGGACGGCAACGGAGCATGGAGATTTGGAGCATAAAAACTCCGAAGCCGCCCCAAAGCAAAAGCCGAGGGGCGGCAGCCGAGAAAGGCTTTGTGACCGCCAACACCGTTTGAAAAGCGAACAGCGGTAGTTATTCCAAATAACCGCTAAAACGGCACACAGGGGCAACACAGCAAAAGTCTGCGCCGTTTGTGCGAAAACCCGCATAGATACTGAAAAACTGAGTGTCAACACCGATGTGAATATCACAAAAAGTGAGCAAAATGATTGTGTAATATATGTTTGAAAATCGCTTGATAAATCCTCCAAAGTGATTTAATATGTGACTGCAAAACGACCACGGTGCGAACCGAAATGAAAGGATGATAAAAATGTGTAAAAGGTTTTATTTGGCATACGGCTCGAATCTGAACATACCGCAAATGCAGAGGCGCTGCTCAACGGCGAAGATTGTCGGCACAGCGGAGATCAAGGATTATGAGCTTTTGTTCAAAGGAAGTAAGACAGGTTCATATCTAACAATCGAACCGAAGAAGGGAGCAACAGTTCCGGTTGCGGTTTGGGAGATAAAGAAGGCGGACGAGGCAAACCTTGATATGTATGAGGGCTTCCCCAGATTCTACTACAAGAAGGATTTCCGAGTACGCTGCCGTTACTTGAAATCGGGCAGAGTGAGAACGCTGAACACCTTCGCCTACATCATGGACGAACGGCGGCAGCTCGGCGTGCCGAACGGATATTACATCAACACCTGTTTGAAAGGATACGATTCCTTCGGATTTGACAGAGAGTATATTTTCAGGGCTATCGACAAAAGCCTTGAAAATAACAAAAAGAAAGGAAGAAAGATACGATGAAAAATGAAATGAGAACGGGCGGCAGAATATGCCCGATCTGCGGAAAGACCTACCACGAGCCGCCTGCGCTTTCGAGAACGGACAACGAAACGCTTATCTGCCCGGACTGCGGCATTTTGGAATCATTGTCAACACTTGGCATTAACGAGAAAGAACAGAACAAAATTCTCGATACGATCCACCGCTACAGCCATAAGATGGAAGATTAATCGCATTTGAAAGAGACTCGGACGCTGCCGCTTGGCGGCGTTCTTCTCGTTACGAGGTTTTTTCAAATCCGATCATATCGTGATAAATACTACACAAAAATGATCTTTATCATTGTCAAATATATCGCTTGATAATAACCGCTGAAAATTGTAATATGTGGTAGCAAAGAGCAGATAAAAGCTCACGCAGAGAGGAGTGCAGAAATGCAGATATTCAAAATTGACACGGACGGAAACGCTGCCGTTAAGGACATCGAGGGCGATTTGAAGTCGCTGCAAACGGAGGTCGGCGGACTGCTTACGCTCGCACCTTATTACGAGGAGCTCGAAAATTACGGTGTGGATATTTTTGCAGATGACGAGGGGCTGTTGAAAGCCAATCCAAAAACAACACTCATCATCACTGACAAGAAAAACCGTATGAAGGTGCTGACAGCACTTGTCGGAAATCTGATCTTCGTATCGCACGATGATGAAGGCAACACGCTCGGCTTGACCGATGATCAGATCATGTTCATAAAAGCACATCTGAAGCAGCTGTTCTACTTTTCGCCTAACGGAAAGATGAACATGGCACATACATTTTGGTTCTGACGGGAGGTGAACAGCGGTGAGCTACTACGCGAACGGAGAGCTTAGAATCGTTTATCTTTCAAGCGATAAAGATATATCCGAGAAAGCTGAAAACGCTTTCCTTTACGTTAATCAGCGGTATGATATGGACTGCGATGTATCGGAAGACCGTACTGTTATCGAAGCGTGGGGGAACGAGCTTTATTCGACAGCAGCAACAGAAAAGCTGCTCGAGCTGCTGACCGAGATCGCTCCGATCCAAGAAGGTGCGGAGCTTGATTTCTGCGGTGAAGACAGAACTTACTGGCGATTCATTTTTGAAAACGGTCGGTGGAAAGAGCAGGACGGCGAGATCGTTTACCACGATTAAAGTTAAACCCGGCAGCCTGTAATATACACAATCCTGCCGGGTGTTTTCTCTCAAAAAATCGTGCTGATTATGATTATATAATCGTTGATATATGCCGCATTCAGAGGTAATATGTACACGACCCGAGAGGGAAACACAAAAACGGAGGTAACCGTCATGAAAACATTGAAAATTTACAACACGCTTATCGCAAGACTCGAATGCGAGTACGACAGCTACAGCTACACCGAAAGCGCCGACAGCTACGCAGACGCACTTCTTGAATTGATTGAAAGGGATTATGACATTGACCTTGCGGAATATGCAGACAGCTACCACGGCAGCAGCTACTACAAGAAGGTTCACGAGATCAGAATTTCGGCAGAGTGGTACAACGGGCACCTTTACGGAGTTGCAAACTGCAAAGTCGATGACGACTGGACAGACACCGACACAGAAGAGTTGAAGTCTTATCTGATCGGTCAGCACGCCGACGGGCTTGGGGAAAGTTTAGAACAGCGTGAGGTAGACGAATTCGAGGACAGCGACACCTACTACGATGATGACGGAGAGATTTACGAAGAGACGCTTCACTGGAAGGTTTACATTTCATTTTGGCAGGATAAAAACTTTCGCATAATGACCGAGGAAGAGCTTAAGGGCTGATAAAACAGCCACTCGGCAGCCTTGATAATATACACAAGGCTGCCGAGAAAAACGGCAAAATGTTCGTGTTGATTATGAGAATAAAATCGTTGATATGATCGGCGTGAAGAGTTAATATGTACTCATCCGAAGGGGAGAAAACAAAACAGCAAGGAGCGATCAGAATGTGGTCAGAGGGAAGCATTAAGGTTGGAAACAGCACATTCCATTATTGGGTAAAGCACTACGATGAGCCGAGCGAGTACGGCATAGACGAGGGCAGAATAAGCAAGCTAATGCTTAAACGGAACGGCGAGATAGCCTACAACTTTGACAGAGGGCTTGATGTAGAGGCAGCCGACGAGGATACAAAGTACGCACTTGAAATACTTTTGATGGAATACAACTAAATCCCAAGCGGAGCTCCTTCGGGAGCTTTTGCTTGTTTACATAGATAGTTCGGAGCAAGGTTAAACAGCCTTGCTCCTTTTTCGTGGGGGTGATGATATCAGAAAATTAAAGAAATACACACCAACAAAATTCATGGCAGCCGATTCAAAATACAATAAAGACGCTGCCGATTTTGCCGTTATGTTTATCGAACAGCTTTGCCACACCAAAGGGACATGGGCGGGAAAGCCGTTTGATCTGATTGATTGGCAGGAGCAGATCATTCGTGACCTTTTTGGTATTCTCAAACCGAACGGTTATCGGCAGTTTAACATGGCGTATATTGAGATACCGAAGAAGATGGGCAAATCTGAGCTTGCTGCTGCTATCGCACTGCTCCTGACCTGCGGTGATGGCGAAGAACGAGCCGAAGTATACGGTTGTGCGAGTGACAGACAGCAAGCAAGTATAGTTTTTGATGTAGCTGCCGATATGGTCAGAATGTGTCCTGCTCTTAACAAGCGTGTAAAAATATTGGCATCACAGAAAAAGCTGATATACCAACCGACAAACAGCTTTTATCAGGTGCTTTCCGCAGAAGCCTACTCGAAACACGGCTTTAATATTCATGGTGTTGTCTTCGATGAACTACATTCACAGCCGAACAGAAAGCTCTTTGATGTCATGACAAAGGGATCGGGTGACGCTCGTATGCAGCCACTGTATTTCCTTATCACCACTGCCGGTGATGATACGCATTCGATCTGTTATGAGGTGCATCAGAAAGCAAAAGATATTCTTGAGGGGCGAAAAATTGACAGGACGTTCTATCCCGTTATTTACGGCATAGATGAAAACGATGACTGGACCGATGAAAAGGTCTGGGAGAAAGCAAATCCGTCGCTCGGAATAACAGTAGGAATTGATAAGGTGCGTGATGCTTGTGAATCTGCAAGGCAGAATCCTGGCGAGGAGAACGCATTTCGACAGCTACGCCTTAACCAATGGGTAAAGCAGACCGTCCGCTGGATGCCGATGGAAAAGTGGGATTTATGTGCATTCCCTGTAAATGAACAATCTCTCGAAGGTCGGGTCTGCTATGGCGGTCTCGACCTTTCGTCTACAACTGACCTTACGGCTTTCGTACTTGTATTTCCGCCGGAAGATGAGGACGATAAATACATTGTGCTTCCATACTTTTGGCTGCCGGAAGAAACGCTCGATCTAAGAGTTCGCCGAGATCACGTTCCCTATGATTTGTGGGAACGGCAAGGATTTATTAAAACAACAGAAGGCAATGTTGTACACTACGGTTATATAGAAAAATTCATAGAGGAGCTTGGAACGAAATATAACATTCGTGAGATAGCTTTTGATCGCTGGGGAGCTGCGCAGATGGTTCAGAACCTTGAGGGTATGGGATTTACAGTTGTTCCTTTCGGGCAGGGCTACAAGGATATGTCACCGCCTACGAAAGAACTAATGAAGCTCGTACTTGAAAAGAAAATCGCACACGGCGGTCATCCTGTGCTTCGTTGGAATGTCGATAACATCAGTATCCGCTCTGATCCTGCCGGTAACATCAAAGCTGATAAGGAAAAATCAACAGAGAAAATCGATGGTGCTATTGCAACGATAATGGCTTTAGACAGAGCTATCAGATGTGGTAATGATGAGGGCGGCAGCGTGTACGACGAAAGAGGAATATTACTGATCTGATCTAAAAGGAGAACGAGAAAATGAACATTTTATCAGGACTTTTTAAGTCAAGAGACCGACCGAAAAACGCAACATCGGGCAGTACTTTCCGCTTTTATCTCGGAAACAGCACAGCCGGAAAGAACGTGAGTGAACGCTCGGCAATGCAGATGACTGCCGTGTATGCCTGCGTTAGAGTTTTATCAGAAGCTGTCGCAGGACTGCCTTTACATCTGTATAAATACACGGACAAGGGCAGTAAAGAAAAAGCTGTAGATCACCCGTTATACTTTCTTTTGCACGACGAGCCGAACCCAGAGATGTGTTCATTCGTTTTCAGAGAAACGATGATGACGCATTTACTTTTGTGGGGCAACGCATACGCACAGATTATCCGAAACGGCAAGGGCGAGGTAATGGCGATCTATCCGCTTATGCCGAGCAGAATGGCCGTTGACAGAAACGAGCGTGGGGAGCTTTACTATCAATATCAGCTTAGTCGTGATGACGCACAGACGATGAAAGGGTCGTCGGTTATTCTAAAGCCGTCAGATGTGCTGCATATTCCGGGGTTAGGTTTTGACGGGCTTGTCGGATATTCTCCGATAGCGATGGCGAAAAATGCGATAGGACTTTCAATAGCAACGGAAGAATACGGCAGTAAGTTTTTCGCTAACGGTGCTACTCCGGGCGGCGTGCTTGAACATCCGACCGATAACAATAGCTCCAGATCAGGCTCAATTCTTAGAAACACGAAAATTTCAGCTTAACGAAATAGCTCGTATTTTCCGAGTGCCGCCGCATATGATAGGCGATCTGGAGAGAGCAACATTCTCAAATATAGAGCATTTGTCGCTTGAATTCGTGAAATATTCGCTTGATCCGTGGCTTGTCAGATGGGAGCAGAGTATGTCGAGAGTGTTATTTACTGATGACGAAAAGAGAAACTACTTCATTAAATTCAATGTTGATGGCTTGCTTCGTGGTGATTATCAGAGCCGAATGAGCGGATATTCCGTAGGCATTCAGAACGGCTTTTTATCGCCTAACGATGTACGTGAGCTTGAAAATATGGACTTGATTCCCGATGAGCTTGGTGGCAATCGTTACTTGTGCAACGGCAATATGATCGACATAGGTTCAGCCAAACGAAGTGCAGAGCCGCAGGAAAATACAGATACAGAACAGCAAATAGATGAACAGGAGAGTGATACAAACGATGAAGAATAAGAAGTTTTGGAACTGGGTCAAGAACGACGCCGGCGAGAGTGATGTTACAGACACACCGACTACTCGTACTCTCTATCTCAATGGCGTTATAGCACAAGAGTCCTGGTTTGGCGATGAGGTTACGCCACAGCTTTTTAAGGACGAGCTTGAATCCGACAACGGCGATATTGAGGTTTGGATCAATAGCGTTGGGGGCGACGTGTACGCAGCAACTCAGATCTACAATATGCTTAAGACCTACAACGGAAAGGTAACGGTGAAGATCGACAGCCTTGCGGCAAGTGCGGCGAGTGTAATTGCAATGGCAGGCGATGAAGTGTTGATGTCACCGCTTTCGCTCCTAATGGTGCATAATCCGATCACAATTGCCGCAGGAAACACAGACGATATGCAGAAAGCAATTGATATGCTCGATGAAGTTAAAGAGTCTATCATCAATGCTTACGAAATTAAGTCGGGCTTATCAAGGGCAAAAATATCCCACATGATGGACTGCGAAACATGGCTTTCGGCAAAGAAGGCAGTCGAGCTTGGTTTTGCCGATTCCATTATGTTCTCAGAAAACGACACCGACACTGACGATTCATACGAATTCAGTCAGCGTGAGGTGTCCAATCGTCTTATGAATCAGTTGATAAAGAAAAACACACCGACCGCAGGCGTGAAAATATGCGACCTGCAAACAAGACTAAATCTTTTGAAATAAAGGGAGGAAACACACTATGACAATCATCGAAATGAGAAAGAAGCGCAGTGAGATATGGGAAAAGGCTAAGAATTTTCTCGATACACACCGCAATGCAAGCGGCATTCTCTCCGCAGAGGACACCGTAACATACGAGCGTATGGAGCAGGAGATCGTTGATCTCGGTCATGAGATCGAGCGTCAGGAGCGTCTGGAGAGCATGGAGCGCGAGATGAAGAAGGCGACATCACAGCCTATCCGCAACACGCCGGAGACAAAGCCCGATGAGAAAGTCGGCAGAGCTTCCGATGCTTATAAGGATGCTTTTTGGCGTTCAATTCGCAACGAGAGTTCTTATGAGATCAGAAACGCACTCCGTGAGGGCGTAGACAGCGACGGTGGTTATCTCGTGCCGGACACCTTCGAGCATACGCTCATTCAGGCACTTGACGATGAGAACATTATCCGTCAGCTTGCCCACACTTTCACGACAGCTTCCGGCACTCACGCCATTCCTATCGTCGGCACGAGGGGAAAAGCCACATGGGTCGCAGAGGAACAGGAGATCCCCGAAACATCTGAGACTTTCACTCAGAAGACCATCAGCGCTCACAAGTTGACGGCGCTTATCAAGATCTCCGAAGAGCTTCTCAACGACTCCGCATTTGACCTTGAATCGTACATTGCTTCTGAGTTTGCTCGCAAGATAAGCGACGCAGAAGAGGAAGCGTTCATCACCGGTTCCGGCACAGGAAAGCCCTTCGGCATACTCCACGACAAGGAAGGTGCTGAGGTCGGCATCACGGCAGCCGCCGCCAATGCAATCACCACAAATGAGCTTATCGACCTTTACTACAGCCTGCGTTCTCCGTACCGCAAGAGAGCGGTCTGGATTATGAATGATTCAACAGTCAATCTTATCCGCAAGCTCAAGGACGGCAACGGTCAGTACATCTGGGAACCGGGTATCAAGAGCAACGACACCGACACGATTCTCGGCAGAAAGGTTTACACTACAACTTGTATGCCGACTGCTAAAACGGGCGCAAAGACGGTGGCTTTTGGCGACCTGAATTTTTACTGGATCGGCGACCGTGAGGGCATCTCCTTCAAGCGACTCAACGAGCTTTACGCTACAAAGGGTCAGGTCGGTTTCCTTGCGACAAAGCGTCTCGATGCAAGGCTTATTCTTCCCGAAACGATTAAGGTGCTCAAAATGAAGTAATTCTGATGTGGCTGTCGTGAGCGATCTCGGCAGCTATTACTCTTTGTTGTTTTCTCTTGAATATCCAAGTCTTTTATGTTAAAATCATATTGAAGAACTTATTAGGGTAGGTGTTCTGTGCGATATGGAGATTCAATATAAAGACATTCAAGATTTTAACGTAGACGAAATAGAAAGGTTGTTCCTTTCTGTTGAGTGGTCATCGGGGCATTTCCCAGATAAACTCGTGATTGCTATGAAAAACTTTAGCACAGTTTATTCTGCTTGGGACGGTGCAAAGCTTGTAGGTATGATATGTGCAATGGATGACAGCATTATGAATGCTTATGTACACTATCTTCTGGTTGATCCCCACTATCACGGGAAAATGATTGGACGAACGCTTGTCGATATGGTCAAGCAAAAGTACAAAGATTATATGCGTATAGCAGTTATAGCTTATAACGAAGAAACGCATTTCTATGAGAATTGCGGATTTGTAAAGAGCAGTGATGCGTCACCTATGTTTATCACATCACTATGGACGTAAGCTGAGTCAAAAGGAAGTGGCATAGTGACAGAAAAAACATATAAAACTAAATGCGGCATTATTCATTATTGGACGAATGAGAAAAGCTCAAAATTCTCACTTGTCTTTTTACCGGGGTTGACGGCTGATCATAGATTATTTGATAAACAGATTGAGTATTTTAAGGCTAATTATTGTGTTCTTGTATGGGATGCTCCTGCACACGCAGCTTCGTGGCCGTTTGAGTTTTCTTTTATGCTTGATGATAAGGCGAAGTGGCTTGACGGTATTTTTAGGCAGGAAGGAATAGAATCTCCGATAATTATCGGACAATCTATGGGTGGGTATGTCGGTCAGATGTATTCGCAGTTGTTTCCCGATAAACTAAAGGGCTTTATTTCAATAGATTCGGCACCACTTCAAAGAAAATATGTAACAACCGCAGAGATATGGCTACTTAAAAGAATGGAGCCTGTATATCGTCATTATCCTTGGAAATCTCTGCTTAAAACGGGAACGAAAGGCGTAGCAGCATCGGAGTATGGCAGAACATTGATGCACGATATTATGATGTCATACGACGGTGATCAGGAACGATATGCAAAAATATCCGGTCACGGATTTCGTATGTTGGCAGAAGCTATGGAAGCAGACCTTCCTTACGAGATCAAATGTCCTGCATTATTGATATGCGGAGAGAAAGACAGAGCCGGGTCGTGTGTCAGATACAATAAAGCATGGCACAAGGAAACCGGAATTCCAATCGAATGGATAAAAGGGGCAGGTCATAATTCTAATACTGATGAGCCTGAAATGGTTAATAGACTTATTGAGGAGTTTTTATTAAAACTATAAATCTATATTTGTGTAGTATTCAAATTTAATATTATGATTTTGGAGTCGTAGAAATACGACTCCATTTTTGTACCCTGAAAGGAGTAGGTGCTTATGATTGTATCCTTAAAAGAAGTCAAAAACTATCTCCGTATCGACTTTGACGATGACAACAAGCTCCTATATCAGCTCATCGACACAGCTCAAAAGCTGTGTATGGAGATAGTTCGCACCGATGATATTGCCGTTCTGAATTCAGACAAGAAAACATACAAGACTGCTGTACTGTACACCGTTGCGTATTTGTACGAAAACCGTGAAAAATCCGACCACAACGAGATGAAATTAACGCTCCGAGCTTTGCTTGCAAACTTTAGACCGGAGGGATTCTAATGAATATCTCTAATTTGAATGTACGAATCACAATACAGAAAAATGCTGTGGTTATTGACAAAATCGGCAATCACACAAACGAGTGGCAGGATTACTACTCCTGCTATGCAACGGTCAGCGGCGAGACAGGAACGGAGCAGGCTATTGTCGGAGAAACGGTCGAGAATGTTGAGATATGTTTTTCAGTGCGATACTGCGAGAAAATATCTTCCAAAATCTCTACAAAATACAGAATAATCTTCCGAAACGAGATCTACGACATTATGGCTGTAGATCATTTTTCATATACAAAGAAATACTTGAAATTCAAGTGCAGGAAAGCGAGGCGATGATGTGAGTATAAAAATTGATGATCTCGCTCGTGAAGTAATGAAGGGGTTAGACGAATACGCCGATGTTACAACGGAGCAAGTCAAAAAAGCTGTTCGTAAGGCAGGAAATACGGTCAGACGTGAGATTCAGGAAAATGCTCCGAAAAGCACCGGAGACTACGCAAAGAGTTGGGCAGTGAAAAAGGTGCGTGAGTCTTCGCACACGCTTGAAGTGGTGGTGCATTCCAAGAACCGCTATCAGTTAACGCACCTGCTTGAATTCGGCCACTGTCTGCGAAATGGTAGGCGGACAAGGGCAATACCACATATCGCACCTGCCGAAGAAGAGGGCATTGAACAGCTTGAAAAGCAAATTGAAAGGAGTATTCGCAATGGATAAAATAGTAAGAATTCTGGACGAGATAGAGCTTCCTTTCGCCTATGATCATTTCGCCGAGGGCGAGTCACCGAAACCGCCGTTTATCTGTTATCTTACGCCGAAAAGTGAGTATTTCGCTGCCGATGGCGGGGTGTATCATCGTATTTACGATGTTCACATCGAGGTATATACCGATAAAAAGGACACGGAGATCGAAGCTAAAGTCGAGGAAATTCTCGACAAGCACAAGATTTTTTACAACAAGTCTGAGGTGTGGATACCTACGGAAAAACTCTATGAAACTATTTATTCCTTTGAAAGCGAGGTCGATTAATTTATGGCAAACAATAAGGTGAAATTTAACCTGTGGAACGTCTACTACGCTCCGCTTCTGACAAATACTACAAGCAAGATCGAATACGGCGCACCGATAGCAATTCCGGGTGCTGTGTCTTTATCACTCGATCCGACAGGTGAGAATACTCCCTTTTACGCAGATGGGGTGGAGTACTACACGATCAGCAACAATATGGGCTATAGTGGCGATTTGGAAATTGCCCTTATTCCGGAGAGCTTCCGTGTAGATATTCTCAAAGAATCCCGTGATAACAACAACGTGCTGATTGAGAACAAGGACATCAACGTCGGCAAGTTCGCATTGCTTTTCCGCTTCGACGGCGACATCAGAGCGATAAACCATGTGATGTACAACTGCTCCGTTTCACGTCCGAAGATCGGTTCAAAGACTAACGAAGAGTCTAAGGAAGTACAGACCGAGACGCTCACAATAAGTGCAAAGCCGCTTGTGCAGGGATTTGTAAAGGCAAAGACGGGCGATAATACGCCGCAGAAGGTTTATGACAACTGGTTCAAGAGCGTGTATCTTCCGGCATCGGCAGCCGCCGCAACACCGGCACAGCAGAATAAGTAATGGGGGTGGCGTAAATGCTTAAAACAACAATTGAGATCGACGGAAAGCCTGTCGTGTTTAAAGCGTCAGCCGCCATTCCGAGAATTTATCGCATCAAGTTCAGACGTGATATTTATAAGGACTTACGGCTGCTCGAAAAGAGTGTAGACGAGAATGACGAGGACGATTCACACCTTGATCTATTCTCGCTGGAGCTCTTCGAGAATATCGCCTACATCATGGCGAAACACGCCGATCCATCTATCCCCGACAGCCCGGAAGAGTGGCTCGACGAGTTTAACACTTTCTCAATTTATCAGATACTTCCGCAGCTCATCGAGCTTTGGGGTCTGAATACAGAAGTGGAGATAGATAGTAAAAAAAAATTAGACCGACTGAGCGCGAAATGACGACACCGTTATTTCTTCTCCGATGTTTGCAGATCGGGTTATCGCTAGATGAACTCGACCTGCTGACTATCGGAATGGTAACTGAGATCGCTATTGAAAGGGCAAATGACGACTGCGAGTACTGTTATATCGCCGATCAGCAGGCGATGGACGATTTTTAGTCTAATAGATTTAAAATGAATGGGGGTGAGCAATATAGGCAGATCTCTGAAAGGCATCACTATCCAGCTCGGCGCAGATACCACCAAGCTCCAGACTGCCCTAAAACAGGTCAACACAAACATCAGAAACACACAATCGCAGCTTAAAGATGTAGAGAGATTATTGAGACTCGATCCTACAAACACAGAATTGCTCGCCCAAAAGCAGCGATTACTGAAACAGGCTGTAGGAGAGACAAAGGATAAACTCGATACTCTTAAAAAAGCAAGCGAGGACGCTGCCAAAACAAAGGATAAATACGATGCGTGGAAAGCGAAGTATGATCCTATAAAGCAGAAAATCGATGAAACAACCGACAAACTCAAAAAGCTGAAGGATAAAAGCAAGGAAATGGAGAAAGCGGGTAAGATAGATACTACCGCTTACCAAACGCTCCAAAGAGAGATCGAGGAAACATCGACCGATTTAAAAAATCTCCGTCAGGACGCAAAAAATGTCACCGATGAATTTGGGCATCCAATTTCACAGGAACAATATGACGCTCTTCAAAGAGAAATAATGGAGACCGAGCACGACCTTGAATCTCTCCAAACGCAGGCAAGAAATACATCAACAGCCCTTGACACAATGGCGGCGAGCGGTGAAAAGCTGAAAACAATAGGCACGAATATCACAACAGCCGGACAGAAAATGCTGCCGGTGACTGCCGCCGTCACTGCAATGGGTACGGCTGTTGTAAAGACATCGGCGGACTTTGAATCGTCTATGTCAAAAGTGGCGGCGATCTCCGGGGCAACGGGTGACGATCTCGATGACCTTACAAAGAAGGCACGAGAAATGGGTTCAAAAACGAAATTCTCCGCTTCCGAAGCCGCTGATAGTCTCCAGTACATGGCGATGGCCGGTTGGAAACCACAACAGATGTTAGGCGGTATTGAGGGTATTATGAACCTTGCTGCCGCCAGTGGCGAGGATTTGGCGACGACATCAGATATTGTTACCGATGCACTTACAGCCTTCGGACTTGAAGCAGAGGACAGTTCGCATTTTGCTGATGTTCTCGCTGCCGCTTCATCAAACGCTAATACTAACGTGTCTATGATGGGTGAAACATTCAAGTATGTCGCTCCTGTTGCGGGGGCTTTAGGGTATAGCGTAGAAGATACAGCTACCGTTATCGGCGTTCTCGCAAATAACGGTATCAAAAG
>OMYH01000076.1 GCA_900315255.1 uncultured Eubacteriales bacterium
GACGGCTCCCAGCCGCTGGTATTTCCGTCATTCTCTGTTGTTAACAATAGACCTTTCCGCACATCAGCTATATTTTTTATCTGGAATCATTAAGGGGTCACCGCACGGCGACAGGCAAATTCCGTCCTGCTTTATTGACTATAGGCTTTTCCGCACAACAGCCATCTCCCTCGGGAGAAGGTGGCGGCTTTAGCCGACGGATGAGGGGTCGCCGTTTGCCCACCGTTTTACTAAGTTGTTACCCGAAGCAAAGCTTCTGTGCGGAGATAACGTTCGTCACGGATAAAGCATGACGGAAACACCGGCAGCCGGGAGCTGTCCCCGACAGGCGTGATGTGAATATTGAGATTATTGAGATATTCCACGGATTTAGCGACACCTCTATTCCGATACAAGGATTACCTCATGTGGTTTGCCGCAAGTTTAATGTCAGACCCCAATAGACTATGAATGCGTAATGTGAGCGGCGATTTGCCGCCTGCTAAATTCTGCGTGATAAGCCTTCGATATTCTCCCGGTAGAAGTCCTCAAATCTGCCGTTGTTGAGGGCTTCCCTGATCTTTTCCATAAGGTTATTGTAAAAATAGAGATTATGCAGTACCGCCAGACGCATACCGAGCATTTCTCCGCTTTTGAATAAATGCCGTATGTATGCCCGTGTGAAACTTTTGCATACAGGGCAGCTGCAGCGAGGGTCTATCGGGGAAGTGTCAAGAGCATACTTTGCATTGAGCATATTGCGGCAGCCGTCAAACGTGAACACATGAGCGTGACGGGCGTTCCTCGACGGCATAACGCAGTCGAACAGATCAACGCCCCTTCTGACAGCTTCAACGATGTTCGCAGGCGTTCCCACACCCATAAGGTACCTCGGGCGGTCTTCAGGCATGAACGGCTCAACATTCTCTATCGTTTCATACATCTGTCCGACCTCTTCGCCTACCGCAAGTCCGCCGATCGCATAACCGGGCAGATCAAGCCCTGCAATCTTCTTCATATGCTCGATACGGAGATCCTTGTAGGTGCTTCCCTGATTGATACCGAACAAGAGCTGATCTTTATTGATCGTATCGTCAAGACCGCAAAGTCTGTCCATCTCTTTTTTACATCTCACAAGCCAGCGGTAGGTTCTGTCACAGCTTCTTTTCGTGTAGTCATATTCGGCAGGGTTTTCGATACATTCGTCAAATGCCATGGCGATGGTCGAGCCTAAGTTCGATTGTATACGCATACTCTCCTCGGGTCCCATGAAGATCTTGTGACCGTCAATGTGCGAGGCGAAGGTCACGCCCTCCTCCTTGATGTTTCGCAGCTTTGCAAGCGAGAACACCTGAAAACCGCCGCTGTCGGTGAGGATCGGACCGTCCCATCGTGTGAATTTATGCAGACCGCCCAGCCGCTTTACATTTTCGTCCCCCGGGCGCAGGTGCAGATGATAAGTGTTGCACAGCTGAACCTGACACTTGATCTCCTTCAGATCGAGCGCCGATACAGCGCCTTTTATAGCTCCGCAGGTCGCAACATTCATGAACGCAGGAGTCTGCACCGTGCCGTGTACCGTTTTGAATGTTCCCCGTCGGGCGTTTCCTTCTTTTTTTATCAGAGTGAATTCAGACATAATTATCTCCCTTGTTAAGTCAATTACAGAAATTGTATCATACATAAACCTTCTTTTCAATCCGTTTGTAAATTTTTTGTGTAATCTTGCAAAATAGTGGGATATATTCTATAATTATTATATCAATATTTCAAGGGAGTGAGAAATATATGTATAACATCAAAAAATATATCTGCGGCAGCCCTTTTGAAACAAATGCGGTTGCAGAGAATATCGCCGTGTCCGACAAGCTGCCGTGTTACATAAATATTTCAGAAAATGATCGTGTCATTACATATGCTATGGGGAAGGAAGATAAGGTCTACGGTTTGGGCGAAGCCGTCCGAGGGATCAACAAGCGTGGCTGGATCTATGAAACATACTGCTCCGACGATCCTATGCATACCGAAACGAAGCGTTCACTTTACGGCGCTCACCCGTTCATTATCGTGGACGGTGAAAAACTGTTCGGTCTGTTTGTCGATTATCCCGATAAAGTCACGTTCGATATAGGTTACAGCGATATCGACACGCTCACCGTTACCGTAAAATCTGCCGACTGCTGCCTATATATTATTGAAGGAGAAGCTTTGACCGATATCGTCAAAGGCTTTCGCAGACTTATCGGCAAGAGCTATGTCGCGCCGTACTGGGCTTTCGGCTTTCAGCAGAGCCGATGGAGCTATTATACCTCAAAGGACGTGCAGTCTGTTATTGACGGCTACAGAACCAACGGTATGCCCATAGACGCCGTTTATCTCGATATCGACTATATGGACGGCTTCAGGGATTTCACCGTAAGCGATGAGAGATTCCCCAATTTCAAGGAGTTTGTAAGATCGGCTAAGTCGCAGCATATTCACTTAGTCCCGATAATAGACGCAGGAGTGAAGTGCGACGACAGCTATAGCGTGTACACAGAGGGCAGAGATAACGGCTATTTTTGCAAGGATAAGGACGGCAATGATTTTATTGCGGCAGTCTGGCCGGGCAAGGTGTGTTTCCCCGATTTTCTCAATGCCGAGGCAGCCCGGTGGTTCGGCATGAAATACAAAACGCTGACCGATATGGGAATAGACGGCTTCTGGAACGATATGAACGAGCCTGCTATATTCTATTCCGAAAGGCAGCTTGACAAGGCTATCGGTAAGATCGCAGCGTATAGGGGGAAAAATCTCGGAGTGTATGATTATTTCGGGCTGAAGGATACTGTTTTAGGATTGTCAAACAGCGCCGGGGATTACTCATCAATGTACCATAACGTGAACGGAGAGATCGTCTGTCATGACAGAGTGCATAATCTGTACGGCTTTAACATGACAAAAGCGGCGGCAGACGCATTCGTCGAGATCGCCCCCGACAGGAATATCCTTCTGTTTTCACGCGCGTCTTATATCGGTATGCACAGGTATTCGGGCATATGGACAGGGGATAATCAGTCGTGGTGGAGTCATATCAAGCTCAATTTACAGATGCTGCCGTCGCTCAATATGTGCGGTTTTCTCTATACGGGCGCCGATCTGTCGGGCTTCGGCGACAACGCAACAGAGGAGCTTGCGTTGAGGTGGCTTGCGCTCGGGATATTCAATCCGCTTATGAGGAACCATTCCGCCCTCGGTACGAAGGATCAGGAATATTTCCGATATAAGAATAAAGATATATTCGGTAATCTTTTAAAGGTGAGATATGCCCTTATCCCTTTCCTGTACAGCGAATACCGCAGGGCGATAGAGGACGATGATCTGATGTTCAGACCGCTTGCGTTTGTATATAGAGGAGATAAGCTCGCCGAAGCTTGTGAGGATCAGCTCATTGTCGGCGACAGTGTTATGATAGCGCCCGTGTATGAGCCTAACGCATTGGGAAGATACGTCTATCTGCCTGAGAATATGATGATGGTAAGGTTTAAGTCCGACAGGGAATATGAGTGTGAAAGCATGGCAAAGGGTCATCATTTTGTGGAGATACCGACCTGCGAGGCAGTGATATTTATCCGTGAGGGAAAAGCCCTGCCGATAGTAAAAGCGGCTGCAAACACCGACGAGATCGACCTTAACACGATATCATTCATCACAAATAATGACGGCGGAGAGTATGTTCTGATCACCGAAGCCGATAAAAGAACGATTAAGTACCGCAGCACGGGGGAGGTATATGTATGAGAAGACGTGACAGAGAGATAACCGATCGTGACGAGATGATAGAAATACTCGATAAGTGTCAGGTGTGCAGGCTTGCGCTGCACGATGAGAATTTCCCCTATATCGTGCCGCTCAACTACGGCGTTGATATAGGGGGAGATAACGTGACTCTGTATTTTCACAGCGCAAAGCAGGGCAAAAAGCTCGATCTGATCCGACATGACAACAGAGCGTCGTTTGAGGTCGACTGCGGACATACGCTGGTGCTTGAACATGAGACAGGCAACTGTACCATGAATTACGAGAGCGTGATTGGTCAAGGTGTGATCGAATTTGTGCCCGAAGATGAAAAGATGAATGCGCTTAGAATACTGATGAAGCATTACAGACATGAGGATTTCCCGTTTAACGCGGCTATGGTGCCACAGACAGAGGTGTTCAGGCTGAAAGTTATCGACATGACGGGAAAACGTCGGCAGAAGAAGAGTAAGGGGTAAGAGTGATCTATGCTTTTTAACGAGAAATACGCAATATCGCACATTAATTTCAGTACGGGCTTCATTGCGATAGAACATAGCGGCGAATATACCGAAGAAGAACCGATAACGGGTCTTGTGAGAGGGTTTTCAAGACTTATCGGGCAGGACAGCGAGAGCATGGGACTTATGCAGTATAAGATAAGGAACGCTCCGCACGATTTTGTGATCCAGTGGGACAGCGAATACGGAGTTGTGATCGTTGCCGAGGATATAAGGCAGATGGACAAGATAGTAAAATATGTAAAGAACAGTCTGTATGAGATAAATTACAATTTACTGTATGAGGAAAAATATTGAGCAGGTGAGGATATGCAGAAGATACTGATAGTAGAGGACGAGGAAAAGATAGCGCGTTTTGTGGAACTGGAGCTGAAGCATGAGGGCTATGAGGTTGAAAAAGCCTTTGACGGCAGAAAGGGTCTGGAGCTTGCGGAGAGCGGAGAGCATGATCTCATTCTGCTCGACATTATGCTGCCCGGTATCAATGGTATCGAGATACTCAGACGTATCAGAAGGACATCAAGCGTACCCGTGATAATACTCACGGCAAGAGATGCGGTCATGGATAAGGTTTCGGGGCTTGATATGGGCGCAGACGATTACATCACGAAGCCGTTTGCGATAGAAGAGCTGCTTGCAAGGATCAGAGTGATCCTCAGGAAGAGCGCCGCAACGGAGAGCAAGACCCATATTCTGCACTGCTGCGGGCTAACGCTGGATTCTGACAGATTCAGGGTGACCTACAACGGAGTACCCGTGGAGCTTACGGCAAAGGAGTTCTCTCTGCTGCAAACGCTCATGCAGAACAAAAACATAGTTATGTCAAGAGATACTCTGCTGGCGGACGTTTGGGGCTATGATTACATGGGAGAAACCAACGTTGTAGATGTCTATGTGAGATATCTGCGTCAGAAGATAGACGAGAAGTTCGGCGCAAAGATAATTACGACCGTAAGAGGTGTGGGCTATGTCATCAAGGAGGAGTAAGAAAAAGCAGAAGCAGCGTGAGAACGGGAACGCTCCCGTATCCGATAAAGTCAGAGCGTCGGACAAAAAGACACTCGAAGCTCCTCGGAAGACAGATAAGATAAAAGAAAAAGAATCTATCCATGAAACGAGCCCAAAGCTGCAGGCGAAGAGAAAAGCCGAAGCGATAGCGCAGAAAAGCGAGCAGGACGCCGCACCCCGCAGTCGTTCGATAGTAATGCAGCTTACGGCAGACAGGCTCATATCCTCTCTGATAACGATAGTTTCCGCCGATATATTATATGTGTTACTGCTTTTGGCGGCGTTCGTATACGATAAGCAAACGGAGATAAACGGCTCGCTGAATAACTTCGGCAAATTTGAGTTTGCTTACAACGAGCTGCTGATATATGACAGCAGCGGTCTGGCACACCGGTTTTTTACAGGTAATATAATTACATTTATTATTGTATCTCTTGCGGCAGTACTGACCGTTGAGATCATAGTGTTCCTGTTCAAGTGGATAATAACCCCCATTCGTATCAATAACAAGCTCATGCCGCTATACACGCTCACCGAGGCGACCAGGGCATTGTCTTTTGCCGATCTGACGGGCGAGGAGTTCTCGACACTTCAGGACGCTATAAAAAACATATCTCCCTCCGAACCCGACACCGAGCTGCACACGGGCAGACGCGAATTTGAGGGTATGGAAGATGCTATCAACGACCTGCTCAACAGGACGAGGAACTCCTACAAGAGCCAGGTGAGATTCGTGTCCGACGCAGCGCACGAGCTGCGAACGCCGATTGCGGTTATAAAGGGCTATGCCAATATGCTCGACAGATGGGGCAGAGAGGACAAAGAGATCCTTGACGAGTCGATAAAGTCGATCAAGGGAGAAGCCGAGAACATGAACCGCCTTGTGGAGAATCTGTTGTTCCTGGCGAGGGGCGACAGCGGCAGAACGGTTCTCAGATTTGAAGATGTGGACATAAATCAGCTGCTGTGCGATATATACGACGAATTTGTGATGATAGACAGCACGCACGAATTCAGGCTTGATCTCAGATCCGACATAGTGGCAAAGGCTGACATCTCCCTTCTGAAGCAGTGTCTGAGGATACTTGTTGACAATGCGATAAAATATTCGCCTGAGGGAACTGACATTATCCTGCGATTACAGGACAGAGGTGACGGCACATTCTCGATAGACGTACAGGATTACGGTATCGGTATCAAAGCCGAAGACGCAGACAAGATATTTGAGAGGTTCTTCAGAAGCGACCCTGCCCGCAACAGACAGAGCGGCGGCACGGGTCTGGGGCTGTCGATCGCAAAGTGGATCGCAGATAAACACAACGCATTTTTTGAGGTGCTGAGCTATGAAAATATCGGCACGAGAATTTCTCTTGTGCTGCCCGCAGCGTAGTGGGCAAGTGGGTTCGGAATGAGGAGCTTATTTCAGTGCGCAGTGATTTGTCACAACAGCCTTCTACCGGGGGGAGAAGATTTGGTTATGGTTCTTCCAAAAAATGAAACATCAAAATGTGATTTCCACACCATTTGGTGTAAAGAATAAAGGAGAGGCAAAACCTCTCCTTTTCGTTTAAATATTACTCATATAACGGATACTTTTCAAGCAGCTCCGTTACGCCTGCCTGAACCTTCTCCTTGTTGCCCTCGAAGTCCTCGATAACAAGATGAATAAACTCTGCGATTTTGTCCATGTCCTCTTCAACGAGTCCTCTTGATGTAACCGCAGCGCTGCCCAGACGAACGCCGCTTGTCACGAACGGGCTTCTCTGCTCATTTGGGATTGTGTTCTTGTTTGCTGTGATGAACACCTCGTCAAGGTTATGCTCAAGCTCCTTGCCCGTAAGCTCGGTGCCCGAAAGGTCAAGCAGCATAACGTGGTTGTCTGTGCCGCCCGATACGAGCTTGTGTCCTCTGCTTGTCAGTCCGTCTGCAAGCGCCTTCGCATTCTTAACAATCTGCTCGCCGTATGCCTTGAATTCGGGCTTCAGAGCCTCGCCCAGACAAACCGCCTTAGCAGCGATGATGTGCATGAGAGGTCCGCCCTGTGTTCCCGGGAATACCGACTTGTCTATTGCCTTTGCATACTTCTCCTTGCAGAGAATAAGTCCGCCTCTCGGTCCTCTTAACGTCTTGTGTGTAGTGGTGGTCACAAAGTCACAGTACGGTACCGGATTGGGGTGTACTCCTGCTGCAACAAGTCCTGCAATGTGAGCCATGTCGACCATGAGCAAAGCGCCGCAGGCGTCTGCGATCTCTCTGAACTTCGCAAAGTCGATAACTCTCGGGTATGCGCTCGCACCCGCAACAATGAGCTTCGGCTTGACCTTCATAGCTATTTCCATTACCTTATCATAATCTATCCTGTGTGTAACAGGGTCAACGCCGTAAGGAACGAAGTTGTAGTATTTGCCCGACATATTCACGGGTGAACCGTGGGTCAGGTGACCGCCCTCGGCAAGGTTCATGCCCATTACGGTATCGCCTGTTTCGAGCATGGCAAAATAAACAGCCATATTTGCCTGTGCGCCCGAGTGTGGCTGAACGTTTGCGTGCTCTGCTCCGAACAGCTCGCAGGCTCTCTTTCTTGCTATATCCTCAACTATATCAACGCACTGACAGCCGCCGTAGTATCTCTTTCCCGGATAGCCCTCTGCGTATTTATTCGTGAGAACGCTGCCCATAGCCGCCATTACAGCAGGAGAAACAAGATTCTCCGAAGCGATAAGCTCCAGGTTCCTTCTCTGTCTTTTAAGCTCCAGACCCATAGCGTCGGCAACCTCACTGTCGAACTTCGACACAAAGCCGATCGTATCCAAATATTCACTGTACATTGTAATCATTCTCCTTTTTATACCCGTTTGATCTCACGGATACATAATATTACAGTTTAATTATACAATATCGAACCGCATTTTGCAATATATGGAGATAATTTTTTTGTTATTCCTTTATTCTGTTTTCCTGACCTGTTTTATGTATTATGCAAAAATCTTGACAATTACCTTTTTTGGCTGTAGAATTAAAATTAAAAGTCATAGTTTGTGGGGTCGGCGGTCGGCGACAATAGGAGTAAAATCAAATGCTATCGCATACACCTCATCTGTCACTGCGTGACATCTTCTCCTCAAGGAGAAGACTATGTTATGCTTCTTTCCGAGAATTAATTCGGTCGGCGAGCGCCGACGGGCAAGCTCCGTCAGGCTTTATCGTTATAGATCGACTTTTTGATCTATGCCCGACTCCACAAACCAAAAAACTGAATACTAATAGAAAGGAGTCTGTCAATGGCACTATCAGAGGATTTTTTGCAGGAGCTGCGCAGCAGGAACAGTATCACATCGGTCATATCGGGCTATGTTCAGCTTAAACGACGGGGCAGGACAGAGGTCGGTCTTTGCCCGTTTCACGGGGAGAAAACACCGTCATTTACCGTATACCCCGACACAGAATCGTTCTATTGCTTCGGCTGCGGTATCGGCGGAGATGTTATCAATTTTATCCGTCATGCCGAGAACCTCGACTACATAGACGCAGTTCGGCTTCTGGCTCAGCGTTCGGGTCTTGAGATGCCTCAGGATAACTCCTTTGACGATTCCATGCGTAATCTCAGACTCAGAATATATGAGGCCAACAGAGAGGCGGCGAGGTTTTTCCACTCAACGCTCATATCTCCGACGGGCAGACAGGGTCTTGATTATCTTCGTTCAAGGAATCTGTCGGATAAAACGATCCGTACCTTCGGATTGGGATTTGCTCCCGATTCATGGTCTGCTCTGTCTGATTATCTTATCAAAGAAAAAGGCTTCAAGCCGAATGAGCTTGTCGAAGCCAATCTGTCGTTCAGGAATAAAAAGGGCGGTCTTACTGATAGGTTCAGGAACAGGGTAATGTTCCCGATAATCGACCTCAGAGGCAACGTCGTTGCTTTCGGCGGCAGAATTATGACCGACGAAAAGCCAAAGTATCTTAACACGTCCGATACCCCTGCATTCAAGAAGAGCTATAACCTTTTTGCTCTCAACAAAGCGAAGAATTCAAAATCCGACAAGATCATTCTTTGCGAGGGATATATGGACGTTATCGCTATCCATCAGGCGGGCTTCGACTATGCGATAGCTACCCTCGGAACAGCGCTTACGAGCGAACAGGCAAGGATCATAAAACGGTACACAAATAATGTAATAATATGCTATGACGCAGATGAGGCAGGGCAGAAGGCTACCGCACGGGCGATCGAAATTCTGCGGCAGGAGAACCTCAACATTCGTGTCCTGACTGTTCCCGACGGAAAAGACCCCGACGAATTCATCAGGAAAAACGGCGAGAACGGTCACATCAGGTTCAAAATGCTGATCGAAGGCACGGGTACAGATATAGAGTACCAACTGCTGAAGTTGAAATCAAGCTTTGATACGACTACAACCGACGGTACGGTCAGATATATGAACGCTGCGGCAAGGGTGATCGCTCAGATAGACAACCCCGTTGAGCGTGATGTTTATGAAGGAAAGGTATGCGATGAGTTCAACGTCACGAAAGAAGAGTTCAAGCGGCTTGTGAATTCGGTGATCAGGAGCAGCAGGCGAAGGGAGAAGACTCGTGAGTTTGAGAAGATAAAAAACGATCTCGCTGTTCCTGCCAAAAACGAAACGGTATATACGAACAGAAGGCAGATGCGCTCGCAGAAAGCGGAAGAGTTTGTTATTACATATTTATTGAACAATGTCGATATGGCGAAGGCGGTTTATGCCGAGCTTAAACCCGAACAGATCTCGGAGGGATTCCACAGGCGGCTTTACGAAACGATAATTCAAAGGGCAATGAACAACCGTTCTTCGGGATTTACCGATATTTCGGGGGAATTCACTATGGAAGAGAATTCACGCATTGCCGCTATGCTGACAAAATATTCACCCTCGCTTCATACATATGACGCCTGCAAGGATTATGTAAATGCGATATTGGAAGATCATGAATTCGTATCAGCAAAGCAGCTGTCAGAGCAGTCCGACCAAGACGTACAGTCATATTTAGATTCGTTAAAAAATAAAAAACTCGGGAACAAGATTTAAAAATGATAATTCCGTGATAAATTTGCCGTATTTTTTTATCAATTTAGTAGGAGATTGCAAAAAAATCCTGTATATTAATAATACCGGAAGTAAACTGTAACTTCAAAGGGAATGAAAGAGAGGAAATGTGTATGGCAGTTCAAAACACGGAAAAGAAAAGTATCCTGAAGGAAGTAGAAGAGAAAGCGCGAGATAAGGGTACTATCACCGACAAAGAAATACTCGATATTATCGGCGAGGCAGACGTTGATCCCGAACAGATCGAAAAAATATACGAAACACTTGACGCAGCAGGCGTTAAGGTGATTGAGGTTATAGAAGAAACTGCGCTGGATAATATCGAAAACGAGCTTGCCGCAACGGGCGAATCAAACGGCGATTCGGGTGACGGTGTACAGTCGATCGATGACCCGGTAAAGGTATACCTGAAAGAAATCGGCAAGGTGCCGCTGCTTACGAATGAAGAAGAGGTTGTTCTTGCTGAGAGAATACGCAACGGAGACGCAGAAGCAAAGAAGCGTTTGTCGGAGGCAAATCTCCGTCTTGTTGTAAGTATAGCAAAAAGATATCTTGGACGAGGTATGCAGTTTCTTGATCTTATTCAGGAGGGCAACCTCGGACTTATCAAGGCTGTTGAGAAATTCGATTATACAAAGGGCTTCAAGTTTTCGACTTATGCTACATGGTGGATAAGACAAGCAATCACAAGGGCGATCGCAGACCAGGCAAGAACGATCAGAATACCGGTACATATGGTTGAAACGATCAATAAGGTCAAGAAGGTGTCGAGTCAGCTGCTGCACACAAACGGACACGAGCCGTCTGCCGAAGAGATTGCAGAGGTTCTCGATTACCCTGTTGACAAGGTCAGAGAGATAATGCGTGTTGCGCAGGAGCCTGTGTCACTTGAAACACCTATCGGCGAGGAGGAAGACTCTCACCTCGGCGACTTTATACCCGACGATGACGCTCCCGCACCTGCCGACGCAGCAAGCCACACACTGCTCAAGGAGCAGCTCAACGATGTTCTAAACACGCTCACTCCGAGAGAATCAAAGGTACTCAGACTGCGTTTCGGTCTTGAAGACGGACGTTCACGCACGCTCGAAGAGGTCGGCAGGGAGTTCAAGGTAACACGGGAGAGAATACGACAGATCGAGGCAAAGGCTCTGCGCAAGCTCAGACACCCCAGCCGCAGCAAGAAGCTGAAGGACTTTTTAGAGTAACCACGTCGGGCAGTGTCCGCTCACATTATGCATTCAAAGCACATGGTTGGACTCGCTCTGAACTTGTGACAAGCTATATTCTAAGAAAAAACATGACACAGCCTGATCCCCCGCAATCATCGCACGCTGCACACTGAAATAAATCATCGGCAGCTGCGTTTGATCTGTTCGAGTGCGCCTTTCTCGATCCTGCTGACCTGCGCCTGAGAAATGCCGATCTCACGGGCAACCTCGACCTGAGTCTTTCCGACATAAAATCTCATGGCGAGGATCCTTTTCTCACGCTCGCCGAGTCCTTCCATAGCGTCTTTGATAGCGATCTCTTCAAGCCAGTTGAGGTCGGAGTTATTGTCGCTTATCTGATCCATAACATAGATGGTGTCGCTCCCGTCGGAGAACACAGGCTCATACAGCGACACAGGCTCGACCATTGCTTCAAGAGCCAGGACGATATTTTCCTTTGGAATATCGAGCTTCTCCGCAAGCTCTTCGACGGTAGGCTCACGGTCAAGGACGTTAGTCAGTTCTTCTTTTGCCTGCATTGCCTTGTAGGCGGTATCACGTATGCTTCTGCTGACTCTGATATAGCTTGAGTCACGCAGGTAGCGCCGGACCTCTCCGATTATCATGGGGACACCGTAGGTAGAGAACTTTACGTCAAGGGTATCATCAAAATTATCTATCGCTTTTATCAGTCCGATACATCCGACCTGAAAGAGGTCGTCGGGGTTTTCACCACGGTTTGAGAATTTCTGAATAACGCTGAGCACAAGTCTTAGATTGCCCTTGATGAGCTTATCTCTTGCACGGTTTCTCTCGGCCTTAGTGCCGGTTCGAAGCTGTTTCAGAAGAACCTTTTGTTCGGCGTCCTTCAGGACTTCAAGATCGGCGGTATTGATCCCGCATATCTCAACCTTATTATATTGCAAAACAATTCCTCCCGTACTGCGGTATGAATATATTATTGCCGCTGCGGGGGATGTAAATTCATATAAAGGAATAAATTTTCAAATAAATAATAAAAAATTAAAAAATACTATTGACAAAACGATCAAAAAGTGATAATATATAATAGTCGCACGGAGGGGTGTCCGAGTGGTTTAAGGAGCTAGTCTTGAAAACTAGTGATACCGAAAGGTACCAAGGGTTCGAATCCCTTCCCCTCCGCTTATAGATTAGATTTACTTGACCATACGGAGGATTACTCAAGTGGTGAAGAGGCTCCCCTGCTAAGGGAGTAGGTCGGGCAACCGGCGCGAGGGTTCAAATCCCTTGTCCTCCGCTTTTTAAGAATTCCGCATAAATACTGGTAACTCAGTGTTTATGCGGAATTTTTTATTTTTAAGCTCAAAAAAACTGAAAACTTTTGTAAAAAAAATGAGCTTTTTTAACGTTTTTGAGTAAGAGTATCACACGAAATATCACACGTCTGAATCGGCAATCAAACCGTCGAAAAAGTTATTACTTTTTTATCGGCGAAAGTGTCATGACAGATATTCTCCGAACATTGCGACGAATACATACCGTTATCATTAACAAGCGAACCAATCCCTGCCCGAAATGCGCGCCGTTTGTGGGAAAGATCATTATTGACGATGTGTGGAGCGGCGGCACGGCAGAAGAAGCGGCAAAAATCGGCTATCTGCTGATGTCGGAGTGTATAAAACAAGGCTTATATCACCCAAACTGCAAGGACAGTCACACAACGTATTTCGGAGATCTTCTCGACGAGGAAGAGGACGAACAGACTGATATTACACCGAATGACGAGAGAGCATTCACACCCGAGGAACAGGCATTAAGCGAACAGCTCTACGAAGCCGAGCAAAGAGAAAATTACTGCGAAAGGCAAGCGGAGAAGTTTGAGAGATTGTCAAAATATTCGCTTGATGAAGATAACAGACGGGTGTATCGGGTGAGGAAGAGCGAGTGGAAAGAGAAGCTGTCTATAACGGACAAAACGGTATCCGAAATAAAAGAAAAAATCTATCTCAACGAGGAAAAACAAGTGCCCGCTAAGGTTCGGAATACAGTGCAAAAGCGCAGCGCAGCCGCTGTGATGATAGGTCGGGGAAATGTCGCCGATGTTATTCAAAAGCTTAGCTTTAATACGGATAATTCGGAGGAAAAAGAGGAAAAAAGGGTTGCAAATTCGGTGGGAAGTGGTATAATAAAAACAGATGAGCGTTTTGATTTACATCCGAATAAAATAAGAAAATTTTTGTTGTTCCCAGGGGCAAAGCACTCTAAAGAGTTTTTTGATGTTGGTTACAAGGAAAACGATTATGAAACATTATTTGATGATATTGCAAATGGCTTCGATATTACTAAAGCGGTTGAGCCGAGAATTACACCGGGTGGTAAAGAGAGTATTAGTATTTTTATGAACCTTGGTGTAAACAAAAAAAGGACGTTCAGAACTGTGTGGGAAAGAGTACCACCAAATGGAAAACCAAGATTTATTATTGCATATCGCAGTATGCCGAAGGAGGGGTAGTAATGTTAAATATGTATGATGAAGTCGTTATAAAAAAAGATGGGGTAGATGGTGTTATTGTAGATGTATTTACAACTGATGACGATACCTTTTTTACGGTAGAGAGTAACACTATGACGGAAGATAAATGTGGAACACTATACCCTCTGTTTTATTGCAAAGAAGAGGAATTAGAAAAAGTATGACCGCCCTGCATAAGCTCGGCGGTATTTTTATGCCCGGACATCTTTCTATAATTTACAATAACAACTACCCATACATCTCCATAACAGCATCAGATCATACAGCAAATTAAAAAAACTATTGACTCTCACGCTGCGTTATGCGTTATAATGTATTCAAGGGAGGCGATAATATGATGAGCGTAGGAGAAGTCAGCAGACTCACAGGGATAAGTATAAGAACGCTTCATTATTATGATGAAATAGGATTGCTGCACCCGAGCGAGATCAGGGAAAACGGGTACAGGTTCTATAACGACAGCGATATCGAAAGACTGCAGCAGATACTTCTGTACAGAGAGATGGAGTTTCCGCTGAAGATGATCGGGGAGATTATCGACAGCCCCGATTTTGACAGAAACAAGGCGCTTGAAATGCAGATAGACTATCTTAATAAGAAAAAAGAACACCTCGAAAATGTTATTATGTTTGCTAAAGGTATAAAATTGTCAGGAGTGAAGTATATGAATTATTCTATGTTTGACGCAAAGAAACTCGACAAATACGCAGAAAATGCAAAGACGCTGTACGGCGATACTCCCGAGTACAGGGAGCTTCGGGAGAAAAGCAAAAACCGTACCGGATCGGACGAAACTCTGCTTGCAGGCAGGCTGATGGACATCTTCGTCCGCTTGGGCAAGGTTAAAAGCAAACCGTTTGACTGTCAGGAATCACAGAGCATTATTGCAGAGCTGCAGCAGTTTATTACGGATAATTGCTACACATGCAGCGATAAGATCCTTCTGGGACTTGGCAGAATGTACGCAGGCGGCGGAGAGTTTACCGAGAATATCGACAAGGCAGGCGGAGAGGGAACAGGAGAGTATGCGATGAAAGCAATCGAATACTATGTAACCCAGGGCAAACGCATGAACAAATGACATAAATATGATTATTTTGAGGCATATTTGCGGGGGAGAACCACTGTCAGCAGGTTCTCCCGCTTTTTTGAAAAAAAGCTTGGCAAAAAACTTTAATTTGCTTCGCTTGTTCTATTATACTTTTTTCTTGCTCTGATTGTTCTATTATACTTTTTTCTTGCTCTGAGTTGTTGGAAAAAAATAATTAAGATAATTCCTGTTTCTAAAACAGTTAGACGGAAATACCGACGGGCGTTTGCCCGCCCCCTCTCCGCTGAGCGAAGCGCAGGGGAGTTTCGCTCGTTGCGACGAGCGACCAAAGGCTCTGCCTTTGGAATCCGCAAGCCTTTGAAAAGGCTTGACCGAAACTTTAATCAGTGGTTCCTTAATTATCGTTTTAGAAACATAATAAGTTAATAACATTGTATATTATATCTAAATTCAAGTTAAATTTTAATGCGGTTGCCCTGACTTTTTGTTTTAAATATTTACAAGAATGATTTGGTGTGTTATAATAAAAGTGACTATTGAATGTGAAAATTATATATAAAAATTGATGTACAGGGGTGGTGCTTTATGCTGAAAATCGAAAATTTAACAAAAAGATACGGAGATAAGATCGCCGTGGACAATCTGAGCTTAGAGATAAAAAGCGGCGAAATATACGGCTTTATAGGACATAACGGCGCAGGCAAAACTACTACGATAAAATGCGCCTGCGGACTTATCGAATTTGACAGCGGAGAAATATATATCGACGGTATTTCGATAAAGGACAATCCGCTCGAGTGTAAAAGACGTCTGTCATATCTTCCCGATAACCCCGATCTGTACGGTTTTATGTCGGGCATCAAGTACCTGAACTTCGTTGCCGATATATACGGCATGACCGTAGAGGAACGAGAGAAACAGATACATAAGCTCTCCGATATGTTTGGCATAACGAGCGACCTTGCCCAGCCGATCAACAGCTATTCTCACGGTATGAAGCAGAAGCTTGCCCTTATCTCGGCTTTTATGCACAAGCCGAAGCTTGTGCTTTTAGACGAGCCTTTTGTCGGACTTGACCCGATGGCGGCGCACCGCATGAAGGAGGAAATGCGCAGTGCCTGCAAAGACGGAGCGGCGGTGTTTTTCTCTACTCATGTGCTGGAGGTTGCAGAGAAGCTGTGCGATAAAATTGCGATCATTCGTGACGGAAGACTTATTCTCAGCGGCAGCATTGAGGATGTTAAGGGAGCGGCATCTCTCGAAGATGTTTTCCTCAGCCTGGAGGAAGAAAATGGTTAAGACAATATTTGATTTGGTAAAAATAAAGATAACGGGCGGCATAAGCTCTATGCTGTCGTTTATGAGAGGGCGTGAAACGAAGAAAACGGGCTTCAGCTTCGGCACTGCGCTGATATTGGCTATAGTGATAATCGCCTTTCTGTTCATGATGGTTTTTTCTTTCGGTATTGCTATGGCTGTCGGATTTCAGATGGCTATGCAGCGGTGTATGTGGCTGTTTTATCCGCTCGCTTTCATTGTGTCAACAGTGTTTGCGTTTGTCGGAACGGTCTTTGCGGCGCATTCTTATCTGTTTGAAGCCGAGGACAACGAGCTGCTGTTAAGTATGCCGATCAAGCCGTCCGCAGTGCTGATAAGCCGAATGCTTTCGCTCTATGTGCTGAATTTGGTTTACAGCACGCTGATACTCTTTCCTGTGGGTATCGCTCACAGACTGATCTTGATATACAGCAGATATTCAAGGGCTGATCATTACGGGATAAATAATTTCGGTGTGATATTGACATATCTGATCACCCTGCTGTTCGTTCCTGCTCTTGCAACGGCTCTAAGCTGCATTATCGGGTATATCATCGGCAGAGTATCGAAGAAGATACCGAATAAAGGTCTTTTGACCGTTGTTATCGGTTTTTCTGCCATTGCGGTACTGGCGGTAACAGGCTTGAATTTAGGTCCGATAATTTCGGCGCTTATCAATTATATAGACTCTATTGCAATCAGTGTTAAGCAGTACCTGCCATTGCTGTACCGTTACGGCATTTCGTCGCACTCGGGCAAGGCAATGTGGGGAGTGCTTCCGATAATGACGTTGATCACTGCGCTTACTCTTTTCGTGTATAAGTATATGTCGCTCAACTTCCTGAAGCTTGTGACAAAGAGAACAGCTGAGAAAAAGAAGAAGTACAAATCAAAGCCCATGCAGAGGACAGGTGTTCAGTATGCCCTGATAAAGAAAGAGATAGGCTATTTTTTCAGTATACCTGCTTATGTAATGAATGCAGGCATGAGTACGATCATGGCAGCTTTTTTAGGTATCAGCATTCTGCTTCGGGGCGATGTGATCAATGAATATCTGCCCGTGCTTTTCCCCGACGCTTCGGGCAGTCTGACGGCTTTGCTTGTGGGTTCTAGCCTTGCACTTTGCTGTACTCTCAACGATGTCACTGCGCCTTCGATCTCTCTGGAGGGAAAAACTCTCTGGTTGCTGAAATCAACTCCGCTTGATCCCGTGAAGATATTCCTGGGCAAGGCTGTGTTGTCGCCTGTTGTGTCCCTTCCCGGAGTATTGTTCACATCGATAGCTGCGGCACTCAAGCTCAATATGGGTGTGGCAGATGTGTTGTTTGTGATATTTATTCCTTTGCTTGCGTGCCTGTTCTCGGGCTTTCTTGGTGTGTGCATAAATCTCAGGATACCTCGTTTTGACTGGTCGACTGAGATCACCGTCATCAAGCAAAGTCTGAGCGTTATCATCACGCTGCTTGTGTCCATGTTCTTCACGTCCATACCGTTTGTGCTGGCTATTGTGCCGGCTGCGTATCTCGAGAGGTTCTCAACAACCATGTCATACGGAATATGCATAATATACTTTGTTCTGATAATCGCACTGGAGATATTCTATCTATGTACGGACGGCAGGAAGATCTGGAACAGGCTGTAGGACAGGGGCGGACACACGTCCGCAGGTGTTTCCGTCAGACATTTTTAGGAACGGGAATTATCGCCGCACATAAAGATATTATAGATAATAACTTATTGAAAAGGCGGGAATTATCGCCGCACATAAAGATATTATAGATAATAACTTATTGAAAAGGCGGACACACGTCCGCAGGTGTTTCCGTCAGACGTTTTTAGGAACGGGAATTATCCCCGCATATAAAGATATTATAGATAATAACTTATTGAAAAGGCGGACATACGTCCGCAGGTGTTTCCGTCATGCTTTACCCGTAACGAGCTTTATCCCCGCATAATGAGGTTAAATATGCTTCAAAATAATCACATTTATATCATTCGTTAATCCGGTTGCCATGGAATAGAGTGAAAATAATATTGACTTTTGCGGAAAATAATTGTACAATTATATCAGTATATAACAATGGGGTGAGTACATTGAAGCATATATTTCCGAAGAGGGTTCTGTGCTTTTTTACGGCGGCTGTTATTGTATTGCTTTCAGGCTGCGGAAAAAAAGGCAACCCCGACGATAATACCATCCGGCAGGTGAACAGTTCAAACGACGAAGTTACTGTCATAGAAAGGAATTTTGTCGGTACCGATGTTAGTACGCCCGAGTATCTCGGCGGTGTGAAGCTTATCTCCGAGAACGGGAATATAGGCATAAAAATGAAGGATTTTGAGCACGCAAGCGTTTATTGCTATACGCTTGACCGTGATTTTTTCACGATAGAAAAGCCGCTCACAGCCAAGGATGTTATAGAAAAATATAAAAACGAGCTTGAAAAGACCTTCGGCGTGAAGTTCAATGTATCTCCCGATTTTGAGTCGGAGGTATATTACAGCACTGTTTCAACGAATTCGGGATCGGTAAGCGTTGCTATATGCAGCGGCGATTTTGACGGGGATAACGGTTCTGCAATATCCGTTGCGATTGAACCGGAGTCAGGTTCGGGCGGTAATTCGGGAACATCGGACAGGAGTACGAAGACGAAGGAAAAGATCGCCGAGGGCGATATATCCGGCTGTTGGAATTCGGCTTATTATCTTGCCGACAACGGAAACACGATCAAGTATAACAAATATTCGATATTTGCGTATAATACGGGCAGTGCATCGCTCTATTCTGATCAGACACGCTATGAAGGCACGTGGAAACAGAAGGATAAGGGTTATGAATTTACATTTGTAAATCTCCACGGATACGGCGAAATGGCGAAGATAAACGGCGGTGATTATCTGATCGTTGAGTTTGATGAGGTTGACGGAAAGATCGCATTCGAAAATCTGTATTAAAATCAATCAACAAAAACACCCTTTGTCTTAAAGGCAAAGGGTATGTTTGGTTGTACTGTTTTGATGTAAAGTATAGCCGGCTCACAGCTCTTCGAATCGAAAAAATAAGGTTAAGGAACCACTGATTAAATCACGTCCTTCGGACTGAGCACCAAATTTGCTTGCATCTTTAGTCTCGCCTGCCGGCTCGATCGGTGCTTCTGCTGCG
>OMYH01000004.1 GCA_900315255.1 uncultured Eubacteriales bacterium
TAGCCTTCTCCCTCGGGAGAAGGTGGCGGCTTTAGCCGACGGATGAGGGGGTTGTCGTACGGCGACAATAGACAAAAATCAAATGCTAACGCATACACCGCATCTGTCACTCCGTGACATCTTCTCCTCAAGGAGAAGACTATGTTATGCTTCTTTCCGAGAATTACCATAACACAGCATGATTTTGCACAACAGCCTTCTCCCTCGGGAGAAGGTGGCGGCTTTAGCCGTCGGATGAGGGGGTCGGCGGTCGCCGCACGGCGACAGGTAAATTCCGTCCTGCTTTATTGTTAAAATAGACCTTTCCGCACATCAGCCTTATTTCTTATCGCCAATCATGAAGGGTCGGGCGGCTGCCCGCCACTTTACTAAGTCATTACCCAAAGTAAAGCTTCTACGCGGAAAAGAATTACGTATAAAAGAAAGCATGACGGAAATACCCGCAGCCGTGCGGCTGCCATGAGTCTCACCTCCCCTAAGGACTCTAAGTTATTTTGGATTCATGGAAGAAACCCGCATAAAATCAGGGTTTTTACATGATTCCAAGCTTTGGAATTATGGGGAGTTAATATTGGAATTATGGATTTATGGGGAGCTTTCACCATCATTCCAAAATAAAAAAGGGGCTTGGAATCATGAACAGACCCGCATAGAATCGGGACTTTTTACATGAATCCAAAATAAACTATTGTATTAAGGGAATGTTGGATTCATGTACTTTAAAATGGTATATCATCATCAAGTGTGTATATTTTGTATTTGTCCTTGAATTGTTGAATATCTATATCCGGTACAATCCAATAGGTTATTCTATTTTTTCCAAACCCAACTGTAAGAAATTGTAATTCCAATTCATCTCTGGCACGGTAAAGTGTGTAGCGACTGCACCCAAGCTCTTCGCATAGCTCCTTAATGCTTTAAAGGGAAAAAGTTGCATATGATTATGCAACTTCTGATAATAATTTAAAAAATATGGAAAGTTGGATTCAATAATTGCACACTGCACATTGAATATTGCGACTTGCACATTAAACCAGGTTTCCCTTCTCCGCATTCGGCATAATAATATTCTCCAGGGCGTATTCCCACAGCTTGCCCGAACCGTCAGGCGTTATTTCGTTTCGCCTGAGCACCTGACTCAAAGCCACATTATGCTCTCGCCACGCTCTGCCGCCTGTGTAGTCGTTTAGCATGAGCGGCTGTATATTGTCCATCACACGGGCGAATTTCGCCTCGGGTGTTTCTCTGCGTTCAAACTCCTCCCATAACGAACGGAGATACTCCCCGTCCTCCTGCGGCAGTATCCCGAATAATCTGTCTGCCGCCTTCTCTTCACGCATACGCTGGGTTTTCTTTCCGTCTTCATCATACGCATATGTGTCGCCTGCGTCTATTTCGACTATATCGTGAATGAGCAGCATAGTCACCGTTTTCAGCACGTCTATCTCTGTGTCGGAGTACCCCGCAAGCAGAACACACATCAACGCAGCGTGCCAGGCGTGTTCTGCGTCGGTTTCTTTGCGTACACAATCTGTGATGTAGGTTTGTCTTGTAATGAGCTTCTCTTTGTCTGCCTCTCTGAAAAAATCAAACAATCTGTCAAGTCGTTCTTTATCCATCTTACTGCCCCTCTGTCTGTTTTGATATAGCCTCCATATTTCTGACTATCAGCTTCTGCATAGTTTTACTAACAAGCAGCTCCCCTGCAGTACCTGCCGACAGCCCGAGCTGAGAGCCGAGCTTTGTCGGCTTCACGACCGAGTCCGACAGATCCGCAAGCTGTATGCCGATAAGATATGATACTACCCTGTCAACATAGATGCTCGTCATTGCTTCCGTGTCTATCTGCTTGTTCAGCCTGTCGGCGAATTCATTCAGGCTTATTCTTTCATCAGAATATGCAGTTTGTTCAAGCAGAGCTTCGTCGGCTGCAAAGGGCAGCTTCTGCAGCGTTGTATGTGTCAGAACATATTCCGTATATTCCAGACATTTTGAGATCCGTGCCGAATTGACGGTATCGTTCACGGGTGTTTTTTTATTTGTGAAAGGGTCGAATCCGAGCATTAGCTTGTTTATGATATATGCCGCCCGTCTGAGAACATCTTGTTCACGCTTGACGGCAGGAGAGAACGGTATTCTGTAATCGCCCTTGACAATATCTTTGCTTTCGGTTATCCTTGTGAACACACTTCCGCTGTAATCAAGGCAGCGTTTTATCTTTTCGTTTTTTAGTATGCTGCTATCTTCTATGCGGGTTTTATCTACGGGATTAATCCCCTCCGAAAGCAGCTTCAGATAACTGTTTGCGTGTTCTATCAGTTTTTTTTCGTCCATTTTATCACTCCGTTAATTCTCCGAGGTATTTCTGATATGGAATACCGTAATTTCTGTCGATAATATCTGCTGCGTTCTCGCAAAGAACTTTTTGAACAAACCCCGCCGCTTTTCGCATAGCTTCGTCGGGCGATAATTCCTTCATGATATATCCGCATAGGATCGCAGTGAACAGATCGCCCGTACCGCTGTATGAACCGCCGTACCGTGTTATCTCACATGGTGTATAACCGTTGCTGCAGGCGGACAGATTAGAGAGATTGCCGTCCGACAATTCTATTCCTGTGATAATTACATTCTTAACGCCTTTATCGAAAAGACCGCCGCATTTTTCCCACAGGAGATTATATTTTTCGGTATCGTTGACCGAGCTTATAAGAGAGTGATCGGTGTTTGTGAGCAAACAGAATTCCGTAATATTAGGTGTGATAACTGCCGAATTTTCCGCAATAAGACGGATATCCGACAGCATATCGCCCGAAACAAAGTCAAATTTTCTGCCGTTATCGCCCGAGATCGGGTCGGTGATTATGAGCGTATCGGTACCGACAAACCCGTTTATGTATGACAAAACGCATTCTGTCTGTTTCTTGTTCGTCAAAAAGCCGACAAGCACGGCGTTAATATTGGGCGAAAGCCTTTGCAGAGAACAGAGCATACTCTCAAAGCTGTCGCCGAGCGGTTTGACATAGCTGTCCGCAAACCCCGTCTGAGCCGACAGAACGGCTGTCGGGATCATGCAGCACTCTATGCCCATAGCGGACAAAACAGCGATATCCGTACTGCCCGAGCAGTTGCCAAGACCCGAGATATCTGTGATAATAACCGCGCGCTTCATATTCTCACACCTTTTATCATAATATAAATTATTATATTATTTTATTGCCGAATAATCAAGGTCTTGACAAAACTATTTTTCAAACTATAATTAATAAGTAATGAAACCATACAGAAAGAGCATGATATTATGAAAAAACTCCGACTTGCGGGCGTTATAAGAGAATCCATTGTTGACGGACCCGGAATGAGAATGACGATATTCACGCAGGGCTGCCCGCACCACTGCGAGGGCTGCCACAATCCGCAGACGCATGATTTTGAGGGCGGATATATCAGCTGCGCCGAGAACCTGCTGAAAGCGATAGACGAGGATCGTCTGCTTCAGGGTGTGACCTTCTCAGGCGGCGAGCCGTTCATGCAGTGCGAAGCTCTTGCCGAGCTTGCCGAAGAGATCCACAAAAGGGGACTCAACGTGCTGTCATACACGGGCTTTACGTTTGAACAGCTCTGCGATAATTTCGACAAGCACCCCGAATACAAAAAGCTCCTCGAACAGTGCGACTGGCTCATTGACGGCAGATTCGTTCTCGAAAAACGCACGCTGAATCTGAGGTTCAGAGGTTCGTCTAATCAAAGAATTATCGATGTGAAAAGATCGCTTGAATCGGGAAGAGCAGTTGAAACCGAGCTGTAGCCTGCGGTTAAGGACGCAGTGTGCAGTTAGCAATGTGCGGTGCGCAATTATTTTCAATAAAAGCTTTCAGTAGAAATTTTCTCATATTCCGCATATTCTATTGACAGATGACAAATAAAGTGTTATTATAAAATTACTGCAATTATGATAGAGGCGCAGGTGCTAAAAGTACGGTACGGCGACGGCTTTCGCAAGGCTATGGCGTACATGAAAGGAGCGGCTGCCGAAGAGATCGAGGCGCAAGATTTTCTGGGAGGGCGGACAATATCCGTTCTACTGTCGCAGATGCGGAGTGCTATCTAATTATGAGAAACTTTTCTTAGAACCTGTTTTGAGTAATTTGGGTAGCCGATGTTTATCGGCTTTTTTCTTTTTTTGCAAGAGAATTATTGCAGAAACTAATTATCAAAAGGAGATTGTATTATGAGTAAGAACACTATTTTTAAGGGAGTTGCTACAGCCCTGATTACACCTCTCAACGAGAACGGGATCGATTATGAGAATTTCGGCAGGCTTATCGACTGGCAGATCGAGCAGGGCATTAATGCGCTTGTGATCTGCGGCACAACAGGCGAGGCTTCTACTCTCACAGACAAGGAGCATAAGGACGCCATAGAGTTTGCCGTTAAGAGAGCAGACAAAAGAGTGCCGATCATCGCAGGTACAGGTGGGAACGATACTGCCTATGCTGTTTCTTTGACAAAGTTTGCGTGCTCGGTCGGAGCAGATGCGTGCCTGGTTGTCACACCGTATTATAACAAAGCTACGCAGAACGGTCTGGTGAAGATGTTCACAACTATCGCAGACGCTTCGACTGTTCCGCTCATACTCTACAATATTCCGGGAAGAACAGGCGTTAATATTGCACCCGAAACATTCGTGAAGCTTGCCGATCACCCGATGATAGCCGCTGTTAAGGAAGCAAGCGGAAACATCAGCCAGTGCGTGAAGATCATGCAGCTTGTAGGCGACAAGATAGATATGTACAGCGGCAACGACGATCAAATCGTTCCGATCATGTCGATCGGCGGAAAGGGCGTTATCTCCGTTTTGTCAAATGTATTCCCAAAGGAAACAGTCGAGTTGTGCCGCAGGTTCTTTGACGGCGACGTTGCAGGCAGCGCAAAAATGCAGCTTGATTATCTGCCGCTGATCAACGCTCTGTTCTCAGAGGTCAATCCTATTCCCGTTAAGGCTGCTATGGCTAAGATGGGCTTCGGCGAGAATTTCCTCAGACTTCCGCTTACTCCCATGGAGGAGGCTCACGCAGAGGCGCTTTACAGCGAGATGAAGAGATTGGGTGCGGATATCTGACATTGTTTTTAATCAGTGGTTCCTTAATCCAACATTATTGTCAGATCAGGCTTTTTTTTGAACAACGAAGACGGAAACATTGAAAATGGAAAACGGGAAATTATGTGGACTGAAGACTGAAAGTTTAAAATTAGTGTGGGAATCGTGGCTTGGTGAGTCATTCTTATAAAATCGGAGCGAAGCGACCCGATAACTGCGCACTCCACACTTAAAATACGAGGGGTTGTTTAAAATGATATGTAATAACTTATCTGTGAATGGAGAGGGTCATCTCACATTCGCAGGTGTTGATACCGTAAGCATGGCGGCAAAATACGCAACGCCGCTTATGCTGATGGACGAATCGAAGATAAGAGAAAAAATGACAATATACCGTGAGGCGATGAAGGAATACTTCACAGAGGATTCCATGCCGCTTTTTGCAAGCAAGGCTCTCAGCTTCAAGTATATATACAAGCTTGCCGACAGCGAGAACATCGGTATCGACTGTGTTTCGGCAGGTGAGATCTATACGGCTGTTCAGGCAGGCTTCCCAATGGAGAAGGCTTATTTCCACGGCAACAGCAAGACGGAAGACGAGATACGTTACGCTATGGAAAGCGGAGCAGGTCATTTTGTATGCGACAGTATCGAGGAAGTGTCGGTAATAGACGAGATCGCCCGTGACATGGGCATTACTCAAAAGATATTGCTCAGGATCACCCCGGGGATAGACCCGCATACCCATAAGAAAATATCAACCGGAAGTGTAGATTCAAAATTCGGCGTTGCTATCGAAACAAATCAGGCATATGAGCTTGTAGAGAAAACTCTTGCCTTGAAAAACATCGAGCTTATGGGCTATCATTGTCATATCGGTTCGCAGATTTTCGAGTATGATCCCTTCTGCGACGCCGCAAGAATAATGATAAAATTCATCGCAGATACAAGAGATATGTTCGGCTTCACCGCAAAAGAACTGAACCTCGGCGGCGGTATGGGCGTTCGCTATACCGAAGATGATCCCGAGATAGATTACAGAGCGAATATCCGTGGGATAGCCGAAATTGTCCGTTCGCTTTGCTCGGAGTATTCTCTCAATATGCCGAAGATACTCATGGAGCCCGGCAGAAGTATTGTCGCAGACGCAGGCATGACCTTGTATACCGCAGGATATCTGAAGGAAATAACGGGACTGAAGAACTATATCTCTATCGACGGAGGCATGACCGATAACCCGAGATTCACCCTCTATCAGTCGCCTTATACCGTACTGCTTGCAAACAGAATGAACGACAGCTGCGATTATAAGTGTACTGTTGCCGGAAGGTGCTGCGAGAGCGGAGACATAATCCAGGAGGACGTAATGCTGCCGAAGCCTTGTAGGGGCGATATTATAGCCGTACTCACCACGGGTGCGTATAACTACTCCATGGCTTCACATTACAACAAAGTCCCGAAGCCGGCTGTTGTAATGATAACCGACGGTGAGGATCATATTGTGATAAAAAGAGAAACCTATGCCGATATGATCGCAAATGAGGTGTGAGCTTCAGATCTTGAAAAATGTCAGCTTGGATGAAATAAACAAATAAATTATTATGTGGTGGTATGTATGATTGAAAGATGGTACACACCACCGCCTTTTTTTATAAAAAATCACTTTAGTCTTTTGAATAAGTTCAAAATCTATCAGCACAACAGTAATTATACAAAAATAAAAAAAGATTGCAGCGGTGAAGCAGGTAAACGTAGAATTATATCCGAAGGATAGGGCAGGGGGGGGGATGGCGATGACAATAATGCGGATTCACAGTATAGATTAAGATTCTCGGCTATTGATCGGTTTGATCGGTTAACAAATTCTTTACTTGTTTAAAAATCGTAAAAAATCACTGTTAAGATGTTGCATTTACTGTAAAAAAGTGATATAATTATACAATTATAACGAAATTCAGACTCTGTATAGTATTTTACGGATAAGGAAAGGAACGGAATAATGAAAATCTGGAACGCTTTATCTCCCGATCGTGAAAAAGTAAAGGAGCTTGCGAGAAAGTATAGTTTAAGTACCATGTCCGCTATGCTCCTCGAAGAAAAGAATTTCCCCGATGATAAGAGTATAGAGCAGTTTCTTTCCGATAAACCCGTCTTTGAAGACCCCATGCTTATCAAAGACATGGATAAAGCAGTCCGTACAGTCAGAGCGGCTGTTCTGAACAACGAGAAGATATGCGTATACGGCGATTACGACGCAGACGGCGTTACATCAACAACGCTGATGTACTCTTTCCTCAAAAGCAGAGGGGCGGACGTGACTTATTATATTCCCGCCCGCGACACGGAGGGATACGGACTTAACAACAATGCCGTTGATTATCTGCATTCACAGGGGATAGAACTGATCGTTACGGTAGACAACGGTATCTCCGCCTTTGAACAGGTGGAGAGAGCCAATTCGCACGGAATGAAGGTTGTTATTACCGATCACCATGCGCCGCCGCAGATACTGCCAAATGCGTGCGCTGTTGTCGATCCTCACCGCAAGGACGATACAAGCACGTTCAAGCATTTTGCAGGGGTGGGTCTTGCATTTAAGTTTGCTGTGGCTTATGACGGAGAGAATGCCGATATTACCGCCCTGCTCGATGAATATTCTGACCTTGCGGCAGTAGGCACTGTCGGAGATGTCGTCAGCCTTACGGGTGAAAACAGAGTCCTTGTGAAAGAAGGCTTGCAAAGGATCAACCGAGGCGGCAGGCTCGGACTGAATATGCTCAAAGAGGTATCGGGTCTTAATAAGGGCAAGATCAGATCGGGCAACGTAGCTTTTTCGATATGCCCGAGGATCAACGCAGGCGGCAGACTTGGTTTGTCGCATAAATCCGTTCGTCTTCTTTTGTCGGACGATCCGAAAGAGGCTGAAGATATCGCCGGGGAGCTGAATGTTGATAACATGGAGCGGCAGAGGATAGAAAAGGAAATTCTCGAAGCTGTGGAAAAGGTTCTTCTGAATGACGATAAAGTGAGATTCCGCAAGATCCTTGTTATATCAGGCGAGGGCTGGCACCAGGGTGTTATAGGAATAGTCGCCGCCAGGATCAAGGACAGATACGGCAAGCCGGTTATCATCATCACATATGACGGCGACAAAGCGAAAGGCTCGGGAAGAAGTATCGAAGGGTTCAGAATGTGCGACGGGGTGGAATACTGCAAAGACCTGCTGACTATTTTCGGCGGTCACCCGATGGCGGCGGGAATGTCACTGCCCACTGCAAATATAGACGCATTCCGTGACAGGTTAAACGAGTATGCAGATAAGGTAACAAATACATTCTACCCGACTGTCGAGCTTGCGTGCAGGCTTATTCCCTCAAAGGTGACTGTCCGCATGGTGGAGAGTTTGTCACAGCTTGAACCGTACGGCGCAGGCAATCCCACTCCGATATTCGGAATGTATGGTGTTAATATAATAAGGATAACTCCCCTGTCGGAGGGCAAGCATACAAAGCTCACGTTCGAGAGTGAGCAGAGTTATTTTGATGCGCTCTATTTCGGTATGCCGTCCGATAAGCTGCTGTTTGCCGTGGGCGATAAAGTGAATATTGCCGTTTCGGCAGGAATAAACGAATATAATTCTGTAAAGAGTATTTCATATATAATAAAGGATATCTGCTTTAGTCAGTCTGATAACGAAGCGCTTCTGAAGAGCAGTACCATGTTTGATTCCCTTATGTGTGGGAAAAAGCCCGATACCGAAATGAAGCGTGAGCTTTTGCCGGGAAGGGACGAATGTGCTGTTGTGTATAAGTATCTGAAAAAGAACAAGGGCTTCAGGTATTCTGCCGAAGCGCTGCATAACAGGATCGCAGAGCCGACAATGAGTTTCGGAAAGCTGTGTGTGATAATCAATGCGTTCCGTGAGCTTGGTCTGATCGAAGCGAGCAGCAATTATTCCATGCTTGACATTACGCTTGTCGATCGTCCGCAGAAGGTGGATATCCTTTCGGCTCCTATCATAAAAAGGCTTGTTTAAGAACGGCGAAAGTATGTTAAAAGTTTTGAAGAAAGGTGTGTTTTGTATGGCTGCAATCAGGAAGTATTATCAGGATTATGAGGAGTTGTGTGAGCTTTTAGACAAGAGTCCGAACGAATATGACCTTGAAAAGATAGAGCGAGCATACAGGCTTGCCGAAGAAATGCACGGAGATCAGAGGAGAGTTTCGGGAGTGCCGTATATTCTGCACCCGACATCTGTTGCCTGTATCATCGTCGATTTAGGTATGGATACCGACTCTGTTGTTGCGGCGCTTCTGCACGATGTTGTGGAGGATACGCCCGTAACACTCGAAGAAGTGGAACAGATGTTTGGCAAAGATGTGGCGAATCTTGTGAACGGCGTTACAAAGATAAGCAAGATCGCCTATACTTCCCGTGAGGAAAGACAGGCAGAGAACGTCAGGAAAATGCTCATAGCAATGTCGGATGATATTCGTGTTATCATCATCAAGCTCGCCGACCGTCTTCATAATATGCGCACTATCGACTGTATGCGTGAACAGAAGCGGCGTGACATCGCATTGGAAACAATGGAGGTGTTCGCTCCCATTGCCCACAGACTCGGAATCAAGGCGATCAAGGACGAGATGGAGGATCTCTCTTTGCAGTATCTCGACCCGATAGGATATAAAGAAATAGAAAATCATCTTCAGAATTTAGACGGAAAAGCGTTCATCGACAAGATCATGCAGGAAATATCCCTTAAGGTGGCGGAATATATAGACGGAGCCGTCATCAGCGGCAGGGTAAAAAGCATTAACGGAATATACAAGAAGCTCATCATTCAGGGCAGGAATCTTGAAGAAATATACGATATATACGCAGTGAGAGTAATTGTTGACACGGTTACCGACTGTTACACGGTGCTCGGAATCATACACGAGATGTTTTCGCCGATACCGCACAGGTTTAAGGACTATATTTCAACACCGAAGCCGAATCTTTACAGATCGCTTCACACGACCGTTATCAGCGAAGACGGCGTGATGTTCGAGGTGCAGATACGCACAAAGGAAATGCACCAGATGGCGGAATACGGTATCGCCGCCCACTGGAAATACAAGCTCGGCATGAACGGGAAAAGCTCCATGGACGAACAGCTTGCGTGGATCAGACAAATGCTTGAAAACCAGGCGGACAATCACGACCCCGCAAGGCTGATCAAGGATATAAAGACAGACCTTTCGAGCGACGAGGTGTTTGTATACACGCCGAAGGGGAATCTTATCAATCTGCCGCTTGGTTCGACCGTGATCGACGTTGCCTATGCTATTCACAGTCAGGTCGGCAATACGATGGTTGGAGCAAAGGCAAATTACAGGATAGTGCCTATCGACTATGTTGTAAAAACAGGCGATATTATAGAGATAATCAGAGGCAAAGAGGGAAATGTCGGTCCGAGCCGTGACTGGCTGAAGATCGTCAAAACAAGCAGCGCCCGAAACAAGATCAGGCAGTGGTTCAAGCGTGAAAAGCGTGAGGAGAACATAACTCTCGGTAAAGCCGAGTTTGAGCGAGAATGCAAGAAAAACGACTTTGTATTGAGTGAAAAAGAGCTTGAGGTTATGCTGGAGCCTATTCTCAAAAAGAAGAACATACCGTCCATGGAACATTTCTATGCGTCCATCAGCTACGGCGGAACAGTCCTCTGGAAGCTTATGCCGAGGATAAAGGAGGAGTACGCAAAGCTTGAGGAGGAGCGCAAAAAGGAGCAGGGACTGGAAGACGAGTATGTCGTGCCGATAGCAGATGAAAGCGTCAAGCCGAAGAGGTCGAAGAGCGGCGTTATCATAGACGGCATGGACGACGTTGACATAAAGTTTGCAAAATGCTGCACGCCTCTCCCCGGCGATGATATAATAGCGTTCATAACTAAGGGGCACGGTATTTCGGTACACAAGCGTGACTGCACAAACGTTCCCGAAAACATAGCAGAATGCCTGTCTCCCGACAGGTGGATCAAGGCAAAGTGGTCGGAGGCGATAGATAATTCGTTCTCGACCGTCATAGAGATACATTCCTATGACAGAACAGGGCTTGTGGCTGATCTGGCGGGTCAGCTCGGGAACATGAAGATCAATATATACAATATGAGCTCGAAGCTTATCCCCGGAAACATGGCGGTAGTTACGTTTAATATTACCGTAAGGGACAAATCTCATCTGCGGGATATTATTTCCCGGCTTATGGCGGTCAGGGGGGTTATCTCGGTTGAAAGGACAAAGGGGTGAGGTCTGGCATGAGAGCCGTAATACAGAGAGTATCCTCTGCAAGCGTGAGGATAGACGGTGAGATAAGGGGCAGTATCGGCAGCGGTATGCTTATACTGCTCGGAGTTCACGAGAGCGATACTGAAAACGAAGCAAAAAAGCTTGCGGCAAAGATATCTTCACTGCGTATCTTTACAGATGAAAACGACAAAATGAACCTGTCGCTTGCCGATATCGGCGGCGGAGTTCTGGTGATCTCGAACTTCACACTGTACGGTGACTGCAGTCACGGCAGACGGCCGAGCTTTTTTGAAGCTGCACGTCCCGAAAAGGCAGAGCCGCTGTATGAATACTTTTGCAGGAGCTTGCAGAGCGAGGGCGTAAATGATGTTCAGACGGGTGTTTTCGGAGCGGATATGAAGGTGGAGCTGCTCAACGACGGGCCTGTAACGCTTGTGATAGACAGCGTGGAGCTTGCGTGATGATTTGTGTTCGGACGCATAATGAGAACGGCGGCTCACCGTCCGCTGTGAAGAAAGGATGTATCGGAATGATAGAGATAAAATCAATTATGCTCGGTGAGCTGGGAGCGAACTGCTATGTCATCACCGACCGGGCTACGGGCGATACAGCCGTGATCGATCCCGGGGCATATAACGCACGTTTGGACAGTATCATAAAAGAGATCGGCTATGATAAGGTGAAATATGTTCTGCTCACTCACGGTCATTTCGATCATATCGGCGGTGTGAACGAGGTCGTGTCGGGCAGCGGCGGAAAAGCAAGGGTTGCGATAGGCAGGGCGGATATACCAATGCTCACGGATTCTATGAAAAATCTTGCGTATCCCTTTTCTATGACTACTCTCGACCCGATAAAGCACGATATTTCTCTGGATGATAACGATAAGATCATGCTCGGTGAGAGCGAGATCACCGTGATAAACACACCCGGGCACTCGAAGGGGTCTGTCTGTTTTCTGTGCGGCGACAGCCTTTTTACGGGAGATACGCTGTTTGCAGGGTCTGCCGGCAGGACGGATTTCCCCGGAGGGAGCTATCGGGAAATGAAGAACTCTCTTGCAAGGCTTGCCGCTCTGAAGGGCGATTACAAGGTATACCCGGGTCATGACAGGGCAAGCACACTGCAAAGAGAAAGAGAAAGCAACATTTATATTACCGGAGTAGATTATGACAGTATATATTAAAAACCATGCGTTTCATTACGAAACGGAAAATCTTGTGCGGCTGTTCTTCCCGAATGAAAAAATCGAGATGATATCCGATGTTCCCGAAGAACTGTCCGATCCGTATATTTATACTGAATTTGTTGATAATAATGACAAATATGAAATTAACATTTCATTGACGATAGGCGAGTACAAGGACAGCGTTGCGAAAACCTTTGCAAAAGCAGAAAACGACGATCCTGAGCTTCTGATGGCTATGCTTTTGTATGATATGCTTGTGAGATCCACGGGGATAGAGCAGCCGTGGGGACTGCTCACCGGCGTCAGACCTGTAAAGCTGTTCCGCAGATTGACCGCAGAGGGCGGATTCGATTATGCTGCGGCTAAATTCAGGGATAAATTCATGGTCAGCGAGGAGAAGCTCGCCTTAACGATCGAAACCGAGAAGAATGAACGGAAGATAATTGAGATGTCCGTGGATAAGTCGTTTAGTCTGTATATCTCTGTTCCGTTCTGCCCGAGCAGGTGCAGCTACTGTTCCTTTGTGTCGGCGTCTGTCGAGAAAACATCGCACCTGATCGAGCCTTATGTTAAGCTGTTGTGTGCGGAATTAGAAGAAACTGCGGTATACGCCAAAAAGCTTGGACTTCGGCTCGAATCCGTTTACATGGGCGGAGGAACTCCGACTACTCTGTCGGCAGAACAGATGAAGCGTGTTCTGACGGCGGTCAAAGAAAGCTTTGATCTGTCGCAGTGCCGTGAATTCACGGTCGAAGCGGGCAGACCTGACACTATCACCGCCGAAAAGCTGAAAGCGATTGCCGACTGCGGAGTAGACAGAATAAGCATTAACCCGCAGACCCTGAATGACGATGTGCTGAAACGGATCGGCAGACGACACACCGCAGATCAGGCTGTCGAAGCATTCGCCCTTGCAAGAGAGTACGGCTTTGATCATATAAACACCGATCTGATCGTCGGCTTGCCGAATGATACGATTGAGAGCTTTAAATCGACTATCGACAGAATATGTGAGCTTGACCCCGAAAGCATTACCGTACATACACTGTCTATGAAACGCGCATCAACGCTGACACAGGACGGAAAGAGCCTTGACGCACAGGAAGCGATTGAAGCTGCAAAAATGCTGTCGTATACCTCACAGAAGCTTCATTCCTGCAGTTATGCGCCGTATTATCTGTACAGACAGAGCAGAATGGTCGGAAATCTTGAAAACACGGGTTGGTCAAAGCCGGGTAAAGAGGGCATATATAACGTATTTATTATGGACGAAACGCACACGATACTTGCCTGCGGCGCAGGAGGCGTGAGCAAGCTGAAAAACAACAAAAAAGACTGTCTGGAGAGAATATTTAATTTCAAATACCCATACGAATATATAGACAGGTTTGACGAGATCTCAGAGCGAAAAAAGAGGATAGGTACGTTCTATGATGAATATAACTAATTCTTACAGAAGATACTCCTTGACCATGAAGGAGATCAATCATTTTGCAAAGCATGATCCTGCGGGGTTTGTAGAGAAGGCTGAGAATGCTTACAGAAGCGACATAAAAGAGATCGCAAGGAGCATTAAGGAAGACAGAGAAAAATGCAGGGTGATCCTGCTTGCGGGACCGTCCGCCTCGGGAAAGACCACGACTGCAAAAATGCTCAACGAGGAATTTGAGAACATCGGCTGCGGTTCGGAGATAATTTCGATGGATAATTTTTATCTCGGAGAAAAAAACGTACCAAGAACGGCAGAGGGCAATCCTGATTTTGAAACTGTAAATGCTTTGAATATACCTCAAATAGAGCAGTGTATATCGAATCTGCTGGAGTATGGTCAAGCAGATATAGCGAAGTTTGATTTTGCGAAAAGCGAACCCTCGAAGCAAACAACACGAATAAATCTGCGTGATGATTCTATAGCTATTATCGAAGGCATTCATGCGCTGAATCCGATTTTTACAGAGCATATCAGATCAGAAACAGGACTTGTAAAAATATACATAAGCGTGAAGCAGGGAATAAAGAAAAATCCGTTCTCGGGTTATATGCTGACTGCTGCAGAGTTAAGACTAATGCGGAGGATGGTCCGTGACTGCAAGTTCAGGGGCAGCACCGCTGAGCATACAATGGAGATGTGGGAGAATGTCCTGCTCGGGGAGAAAAAGTATATCACGCCGTATAAGTACACGGGCGATATCACGATCAACTCGCTGCATATTTATGAGCCGTGCGTTACGGCGGCAAAGGCTGTGCCGTATCTTGATATGGTCGGAAAATCAAGCCCGGAATATGATTATGCGCAGTATCTTATCGAACGGGCAGAGCAGTTTTACGGTATTGACGAAAAACTGATCCCCGACAATTCGCTGCTAAGGGAGTTTCTGGGCAACGGGAAGTACAGGTATTGAGTTATCGGCTTAAAGTTCAAAATGCGAAGCTGCTTGACTAAGGGACTGATAACCGAATCACTGAAACGGTTTTGAAATGTGGTGACATCTGATTAATGACGGTTTTGATTGGAATATAACTGTTATAATTATGCAAACTGACGATTTGTAAAAATTAAAAAAATTATACTATATTTTATCATTGGAAAGTGATATAATACTATCGTGTTTTAAGGAACACAGAATTAGTAGAACAGGGAGGAATAAAAATGAGTTTATTTGATGACGTTATAGTTAACGTTGCGGCAGCAGTAGATGAAGTGAACAAAAAAACAACAGAGTTTGTTGACAGATCAAAGGTGAGAGTGGCTTCGGCAGAGCTCAGAAGCAAAATCAACGCTCAGTTTGAAACACTCGGAAGGTATGTTTATGATACAACTGTTGCAGGTACGACAGACAATGAGGTCGTAGGCAAGTATGTGTCGGAGATCACCGCTCTGATCAACGAGCTGAAGGCTCTTCAGGAGGCATTGCTCAAAACTTCGGGCAAGATCATCTGTCAGAAGTGCGAATGCGCTAATTCGTCCGACAGTCTTTTCTGCAAGAGATGCGGAAATACATTGGACTTTGCAAATCTGTATACCGCTAAGCAGACTGTACCTCAGCCCGATAACGTTGAGGCAGCTCAGACATTGGAAGATGTTGAAGCCGCCGACGCAGGAGAGGTAATTCCCGAAACCGATAACCTCGGAGAGGAAGAATAATTCTATTTTGATCATGATTAGGTAATACGCCTGCATATCCTGCGGCGTATTACTTTTTGACAAGAAATAATAAGCTTGAAAAGAGGAGATTCTTTGGGAAAGAATAGGTTGAAGAGTAAAACCTCAAACAAACAGAGCTTTATGCTCGGCGCAACGATAATGACCTTATGCCTGTTGGTCGTTAAGGTTATAGGAATGCTTTATAAAGTCAGCTTATCAAACTTGTACGGCGCAGTGGGAGCAGGACTCCTCGGAAATGCGTATGAGCTGTATGTTCCACTGTTTACGCTGGCAACGGCAGGTTTTCCGATAGCCGTGTCAAGAATGGTGTCGGAGAGTATGTCATCCAAAAGATACAGAGATGTCAGGCGTATCAAAGACGTTGCTATCCCGTTCTTTGTCATTGCAGGTACTATAGCACTGCTGCTGATGGTGCTGTTCAGCTTTTTCTATGTAAGGATTATAGACGCACCGGGGTCGTTTGCCGCTATTCTGGTGCTTGCCCCTGCTATTTTCTTCGGCTGCCTTGTGTCTGCTTACAGAGGATACTACGAGGGCATGAGAAATATGGTGCCGACCTCGATTTCGGAGATCGTGGAAGCCTTCGTGAAGCTTCTGGTAGGCTATTCGTTCGCTGCATTCGTGATGAAGCACGGCGAACAGCTTTTCGGTATAAAAGATCATTATAATCTCATTAAATGGTCGGTCGCAGCGGCTATATCGGGAATAACGCTCGGTTCGTTTTTCAGCTTTTTGTATATCTGGCTCAGATATAAGCGTGAGGGTGACGGAATTACACCCGAAATGCTCAAAAGCTCCCCGAAGCCGAGAACAAAAAAGGAAACGTTCGGCATTTTGCTTCGCACCGCTATACCGATTGGTCTGGGCGCACTTATAATGAGTATTGCCGGAACGGTGGACGCAGCGCTTATACAAAGACGTCTGATCACCATGATGGAGAGAACGCCCGATCTGCTGCTGCGGGAGTATCCCCGCCTTATCCCCGAGGAAATAATTCATAGCGGTAAGGTACATACATACCTGTGGGGTTGCTATAACTACGCTCTTACAATAATGAATCTTGTCGTTACCGTAACGCAGGCATTCGGAACTACCGCCCTTCCCAATGTAACGAATGCATACATAAAAGGAAACAAGGAATACCTCAGAAACAGTATAGAAACGGTAATGAGAGTTACCTTTGTGTTTACTATCCCTGCAGGACTGGGACTCACTGTACTTGCAGACCCGATCATGCACCTGATCTACGGCTTTAAGCCCGATGTTGACGTGTCGGTTGAAATACTTAGACTTATGGGTATAGCCGTGATCGTATTCGCCGCAGCAACGCCAATGTGCAGTATGCTTCAGGCTGTCGGAAGAGTCGATATGCCGCTAAAATTGTACGCTATCGGTATGCTGATCAAGGTTGTGTCCAACTATATCTTTGTGGGAATACCGAAGATCAATGTCCAGGGCGGAAGTATAGGCACACTTTTATGCTATACCTTTGTAATGATCGTTTCGGTGTATGTTTTAATAAAAGAAACAAAAATAATCCCGAATTTCGGAGTGATCTTAATAAAGCCCGCTCTTTCGTCTATAATATGTATAGCTGCTGCGGGCGGCTTGTACAAGGTGCTGGCGGGACTTCTTCCGCCGAGCAGATTGCACGACCTGATCATCATAATAGCTTGTATGACGGCTGCGTGTGTTTTGTATGTTCTTTGTCTGTTGATTTTCAGAGCTATTACCAAAGATGATTTGTTGACCTTGCCAAAAGGTAACAAAATCGTAACAATTCTTGAAAAATATCGTCTTATAAGGTAAAATGTATATTGTGTGAAAAAATGTTGTTTTCCGTAGGAAAATAATATGAATCGGAGAAGAAAATGGAATTTGAATTCAAGGATAGATATGATTTTGATGATCTTGTAGAGATCGTCAGATGCTTAAGGCTGCCCGACGGCTGTCCGTGGGATAAGGTTCAGACACACAAGTCGATCAGGCAGGATTTTATAGAAGAAACATATGAAGTGATCGAAGCTATCGACAACGAAGATACCGCCCTTCTCAGAGAAGAGTTGGGAGATGTACTTCTGCAGGTTGTATTCCATGCTCAGATCGAGCGTGAGAAGCAGTCATTTGATATTCACGACGTTGCAAACGATATTTGCCAAAAGCTTATCATTAGGCATCCTCATGTGTTCGGGAATGTTCGGGCGGATACAACGGAAAAGGTACTCGACAACTGGGATAAGATAAAAATGCAGACAAAGTCGCAGAGCAGGCTGTCGGAGAGTATGGACAGTATCGCCAGGTCTTTGCCGTCGCTCATGCGTGCCTCTAAAATGCAGAAAAAGGCGGCCAAGGTCGGCTTTGATTTTGAGAATATCGATGACGCCGCCGCTAAGGTGAGCGAAGAGCTGAATGAGGTCAGAGAAGCTGTGAAGTCGGGTGACGAACAGGCGAAAGCAGAGGAGATCGGCGATCTGCTGTTCTCGGCTGTAAATGTTGCAAGGCTTGCCGGAGTAAACAGCGAAAAAGCCTTGTATGATGCGTGTGAGAAGTTTCTTTTACGGTTTAAGTCGATGGAGAACATGGCAGAGGGTGCAGGCAAAGAGATGAGTGAGATGACTTTATCGGAGCTTGACTCGCTGTGGAACAAGACAAAAGCATTATCGCAAGATGATGTTGATTAATAAATTATCACAATACTGTGTATACAGTAAGACGGAGGATTATCATGAATAAAAGCGAATTAGTTTCTTTAGTTGCAGAAAAGAACGACATCACTAAGAAAGACGCTGATAAAATTGTAACAATGGTTTTTGATACGATCGTAGGCGCAGTTGCCGAGGGTGAGAAGGTTTCGCTCGTAGGCTTCGGTACGTTCGAGCAGAAGATCCGCAAGGAGAGAACAGGCGTTGACCCGAGAACACATGAGTCTATCACGATCCCGGAGGCAAAGGTTCCTTCATTTAAGGCAGGCAAGGCGTTCAAGGATATAGTTGACGGAAAAGAATAATCATAATGGGTGCAGGCCGAGTTTAAGACCCGCACCTTCTTTTTTGAGGTGAGAATATGAGACTTGACAAATTTTTGAAGGTATCAAGAATAATCAAACGAAGAACGGTAGCAAACGAAGCCTGCGACGCAGGGAGAGTTCTTGTCAACGACAAGGCAGAACGCGCGTCATACGCAGTCAAGGTAGGGGATATTATCGAGGTTCAGCTCGGTTCAAAGCCGTTCAGAGCGGAGGTTCTCAGCATAAACGAATATGCAAAAAAGGACGAGGCGCCTATGATGTATAAAGTGCTCGGGTGATTTTTTCTGATTAAAAAGAAATATTTATAAATTTCAAAATTACTATTGACAAACCGCTGTTTGTATAGTATAATAAACAATGTCGTCAGGAGATGACATTCGGGAGCATAGCTCAGCTGGGAGAGCATCTGCCTTACAAGCAGAGGGTCATAGGTTCGAGCCCTATTGTTCCCACCAACACCCTTCGATTCGTTCGGAGGGTGTTTTTTTGTGTCCGTGTCTCAAAAAGTACAATATTGTCCGAAAAAATAGTCGGATCATCTGGAATTGTATTGAAAATGCTTGATTTCAGGACTTTAGTGTGATATGATAAAAAAGTATAGATATTTATTTCTGCTGTTTATGCGTTGCTTATTGTCAAGCGATGGGATATAACAAACGTCGTTGCTTGCTCCGATCATGCGAGCTTGTTGGAGCTTAGCTCCTTGTTTAACAGCACAGGAATAAGACCAATAATATATCGAGAGGGAGTGTAATTGTGTCTGATAATAAATATCCTCTGGCGCTGCCCCCGGGAACGATACTTTCGGGACAGTATGTTATAGAAAGGGTTCTGGGTCAGGGCGGATTCGGTATAACATATAAAGCGATCGACCATAAAAATAATAACAAGCCCGTGGCTGTAAAGGAGTATTTCCCCGATTCTATGGTATACAGAAGTGCAACTACCGTAATATCACATCCGGGAGAAAGAACAGAATTTTTTGAATACGGCAAACAGAGCTTTCTGGCTGAAGCCGAAACGCTGGCTAAATTTATCGGCAATCCTAATATTGTTCGTGTATACAGCTATTTTGAAGAAAACGGTACTGCATATTTTGCGATGGAGTATGTTGACGGTATTCCTTTTGATAAGTACCTGCGAGACAGGGGAGGCAGGATCGGGATCGACGAGGCAAAAACGATTCTTATACCCGTTATGAACGCCCTGGGCGCAGTTCACAGAGCAGGTATTGTACACCGTGACGTTACCCCGGATAATATATACATATCCAACGACGGAAGAATTATGCTGCTTGATTTCGGCGCTGCAAGGTACAGCCTCGGAGACAAGAGCCGAAGCCTTGATGTTGTACTAAAGCATGGCTTTGCCCCGAAGGAACAGTATTCAAGACGTGGCAAGCAGGGACCGTTTACCGATGTTTATGCGCTGGGCGCAACGTTTTATTTTGCGCTTACGGGAAGACGTCCGCCGGATTCTATCGAGAGAATGGAAGACGACGACCTGGTTCCGCCGTCCACACTCGGCGTAAAGATCACTGCGTATCAGGAGGAAGCTATTCTGAAGGCGCTGAATGTTTCCCCTCATGATCGTTATCAGTCGATGGCGGAGTTCAAGGCGGTCATGCTCAACGAGCCTGTGGCGGAGCAGTTTGTTTACCCACAGGCGCAGGCTGTCCCGAATAGCAGCATGCCATATCCGCAGACAACGGCAGCTCAGGGAATCCCCGCCACGATGCCTGCTCAGAGTATCCCGAATCCGGGCGGTTATCCGCCGGCAGTGGCGGCTCAGGGAATCCCCGCCACGATGCCTGTTCAGAGTATTCCGAATCCGGGTTCATATCAGCAGAATATGCCGGTTCAGGGTATACAAAACACCGTTCCCGTGCAGAGCATACCCAATACGGGCACAGGGGTACAGCCGCCGGTGAACTCATATCCGCAGCAGATAAATCCCGCAATATCCGTTCCGCCCTCTAATTTCAATATACAGAAACGAAGCAGCAAAAAGCCGCTGTACATCGGAATAGGTGCTGCCTGTGCCGTTATAGGAATTGTGGTTGCTTTGGTGATCGGAGCCGGTGCTTCCAAAAAGGAGAATCCTCATGTTGATACGGTGAGTATCGGAGCTGCGTCTTCCGATACAAACAGCAAGAGCGGTCAGACAGTCAGTCAGCTGATGGGTTCCGCTATGGACAAAGAGCCTACAGATACTTCTTCGGCGTATACGTCGAAATATTCAAAGGAAGACCTTGAAATAATCGGAAATTCCGCCGCTAATATCAAGAATGACGGGTGCTATGTCGAACAGGGAACAACAAGAATCTGGGTAGATGAAGACGGTCATTCGCTTCTGTCCAATGTGATAGAGGATCTGTATTTATATAAGGATCAGGAGGGGCTTTTCAGCTGTTTATCTTTGGTGAACAATACGCTTTACTGTGTTTACAACGGAAAGGCATATTCTTATGAGGTGCTGAAGGATGACAGCTTTAATGTGATTGAAAGTCTTAAGAGCTATACGAATATAGAAAGATTGTATGTCACCAATGCATTTTTCTTTATTTTTCAGGACGATAAGGTTTACCGCATTAACCGCAATACAGGCAAATCGGAACAGACTATCGATGTGGGTTACGACGATGATTTCACGTTCTATGACGGTTGGATGTATATCGTAGGAGAGGATGCCTCGGGAAATTCGGCGTTGTACAGAGTGAGGGAAGATGATTTCTCCGTTTTCGGTGATTCTTACCTCTATAAAACAGAAGGCTATTACAGCTCGCCGCTTGTGTATGACGATGATGTTTATTTGTTATACATTAACGGGTCAACGACAAAAGTATTAAAAACAAAGTCTGATTTCGACAATACAGACGAGGTCTATTATGACATTTCCGATATTGTCAACAGCGGAAGCAAGGCGGCGTTTATCTGTGATCTTAACGTGATCGGAAACAACATATTCGTTACAATCGGGAGAGGCTCGGGCGATGATACCAAACTGTATGTCAATAGGATTATCGTTACTGGTACTGCGTGTACCGCAGATGAATCGATGAAGAACTATCTCGGATACAGTCCGTCGGTTTTCCTGGATTCCAAGGGGAATTATGAGCTTGATCTGATGGGATATGATTCGGAAAAGAAATCATATACCAGCTACTTCTTCAAATACGATCCGAGAACAGGCAAGGATATAACAAACGACAATCTGAAAGATTAATGCTTCCATGAGCGATACACTTCGGTCTGTCCGAAGTGTATCGAGTTTATAGATATTTTTTTAGCACTATATTTTACTACGATAATGTTACTATTTGATTAAAACAGTGTAAGATTATAAAAAATAAAGGTTAGAAAACTGTTATTTTATATAAAATGCTTGCTTTTTAGTTTTGTGTGTGATATTATTAAAATGATGTGAAATTAATGTGAATTTTATATCTATTATGTTTTGACAGATGTAAAAAAATGAAGGTACTTTGATTTATATTGTACATCTGACAATATATTACTAAGAAAGGGAGCGTAATTGTGCCGATAGACGATAAATATCCTCTTGCCCTGCCGATAGGGACAGTTCTGTCAGGACAATACATTATTGATAAGGTGCTGGGACAGGGCGGCTTTGGTATAACGTACAGAGCTCTTGACCATAAAAACAATAACCAACCGATTGCCCTGAAGGAATATTTTCCTGATTCACTCGTTTACAGGGAGATGACGGCTGTAATATCTTATCCCGGAGAGAGAAGAGAAAATTTCGAATACGGCAAAAAGAGCTTCCTTGAAGAAGCCGAAACGCTTGCAAGATTCCTGGGCAACAAGAATATTGTTCGTGTATACAGCTATTTTGAAGAAAACGGTACGGCATATTTTGCGATGGAATATATTGACGGTATTCCTTTCGATAAGTACCTTCGGCAAAAGGGCGGCAGGATCAATATCGACGAAGCCAAGGCTATTTTGATCCCGGTCATGGACGCATTGGGCTCGGTACACGCTAAGGGTATCATTCACAGAGATGTAACGCCCGATAACATTTACATAACCAAAAGCAACAGAGTAATGCTTCTGGATTTCGGTGCGGCAAGGTACAGCCTCGGCGACAAGAGTAAGAGCCTTGACGTAGTTCTGAAGCATGGATTTGCTCCGAAAGAACAATATTCGAGAAAAGGAAAGCAGGGTCCGTATACAGACATCTATTCACTGGGAGCAACGTTTTATTTTGCGCTTACGGGTAGAAGACCTCCTGATGCGATCGATCGGATCGAGCGTGATACTCTCGTTCCTCCGACAAGACTGGGCGCTATATTAACACGCTATCAGGAATCCGCAATTCTGACGGCATTGGCGATATTGCCGTCAGATCGCTTTCAGTCAATGGCAGAGTTCAAGAATGTACTGCTGAATGACAAGTCGCTGCCGGTTTCACATTTTACGTCAAATCGGCCGATAGCTTCACCTGTTCGTCCTCCGCAGCTGGTAAGTCAAGCTATGGGGAACCGGATATCGTCGGCGCAGATGTACGCTTCATCGGGCAGTGTTATCACACCTTCACAGCAGATTGGCAGTTCACAGAAGCTGATCCCATCATCACAGAATTCTGCGGTTATGAACAGGATCACACCCGGGCAAGCTCAGGGAATGAGTTCTCGTTTACATACAAATCAGGGGAACAACACGGGCTATTCAATGAATAATCATAGTGTTCCCGATAATAATCAGCCGTCAAAGGAAGAACTTCAGCGGCGGCTCAACAGGCTGAAACAGCGTCAGTCTGAGTTAGAGATGCAGATCATGAACCAGGAGAAAGCGTCTTCGGTCATGTCTCAGACAACCCCGATCAACAACGCAGCGGTTCAGCAGCGTGCGGCACAGCTTAGGCAGCAGCAATCGATGATACAGCAGCAACAGATGGCGAAAAATGCTGCAATGCAGCGTACGGCTCAGCTTCAGCAGCAGAAGTCCATGCTCAGACAGCAGCCGATTAATCCGAATCTGCAGCGTATTCCAAACACTAATCCACAAGTGCCCGCTCAGATGGATGTGCGTCCGATCGTACAGAACAACAATGGCATGAATCGTATCAATCCGTCGGTTCAGCCATTACAGAATAATATCACACCGACAGGTACGGGAATATCTTCTGTGCCGAACTCGGGTCAGCAAGCGATTTCGCCTTCGGCAGGGAATCAGAATGCTGATTTTCAGGCTCCGAGGAAATTTGGCAGCAAGGGTCTGATCATAGGCATTGCTGCAGTATGTGTTGTTGTTGTCACCACTATTGCGGTGCTGGTGATCGCATTCGGAGGCAGCGGGAGAAGCAAGAAGCCGACCGGCTCATACTCTACGGGAGTATATACAGATTATTCGGAACCCGAATCGAAGTCGTCTTCATCTTCGAGAATAGCTCAAACTCCGAGCAAAACCCATACAAGCAATAGTACGTCGGGCAGTATGACTCCAAGAGAAAAGGTGCCGGTAGTTTCTCAAAAGAATGTTACACCGTCAATGCTGCCGTCACGTCCCGATACGGATATAAAAAATCCGGGTTATCTGACCGAGAATCTTCTCATTAAGGGAACAACTTCGGATAATATAAAAAATAACGGCTGTTACACAGCTTTCGGCGAAACCAAATTCTGGATAGATGAGGACAGTCACTCACTTTTAACCAACAGTTCGGGTAATAATTATCTGATCCGGAACGCACAAGGCGAGTTCAGCTGTTTGTCATATACCGATGATCGTTTGTATTATATATATGACAGCAAGGCGTATCAGACAGACGTGGATTCGGGCAGCAAGTCCGAGCTTGTACCATCGCTGACAGAGTTCACAAATATAGATCAACTGTATGTTTCCAATGATTTCTTCTTTGTTTTTCAGAATAAGAAGCTGTACCGCATAAATAAAAAAATAGGTGCAAAGGAAGAATCAATCGACATAGAGTACGGCGATCAGATCACATTCTGCGGCGGTTATCTTTTTTACATATCTGCCGGCAGCGACGGTAATTGCGTGGTGTATAAGGTTCCCGAATATGATTTTAAACAGAAGAATGTTTTCATAAAAGAGGAAAATGGCTTTTTCAGGTCGCCTGCCTCATGTGATGATTCTCTGTATATATTTAGAGTGAGGGATAATGAAAAAAGCTCCTTGCTGACAAAGTACAACATAACGACCGGTGCGCAGGAAGGCTCTTGGGACATTACAAGCAGCATAGGCTCGGACGAATATGCGATAGATCTCAATGTATCGGGGAACCACGCTGTTTTCACGATATATAACACCCAAAAGGATAAACATAAGTTATATCATATGTTGTTGGGTGCAGGCGATAAGAGTAAGCCCCAAAAAATTACCGATGATAATTCAATATATCCGTGTATCACTAAAATGAGCAGCGGAAATTACAGAGTGAATTATATGTCATATGACGGGGCAAAAAAACAGTTTATGAATAGATATACTATCTATTAACCATAAAACATTTTAAGAGGAAATTATTATTAAGGAGGATTTTTTATGGCACTTCAAGAATGTATGAATGGGCACCTTTATGATACTGATCAGTATATGAGTTGTCCGTACTGTCAGGGGGACGGTAACCGAATCAACTTCGGCGCAGGCGCTGACAGCTTCGGAGCACCGGGATTCGGTATTCCGGATAACGGTTATGGTATTCCCAAGACAACAGGCGTGGGTATGCCCGATTACGGTCAGATGGCGCCTATGATGCCCGATCAAGGTCCGATGATGCCCGCAACGGCATTCTCGGTTGCTACAGAGTCAAGCATTGAGAAAACTGTTGCACCTTCTGCCTACAGAACCAATAAGGATTCTGAAGACACAGGCAAGACAGTAGCGGTATTCTCTAAGAAAAATTCCTATGAGCCTGTAGTTGGCTGGATCGTTTGCGTTGAAGGCACAGAGAAGGGCAAGGACTTCAAGTTCTATGCAAAGACTAATACTATCGGCAGAAACGAATCCAATGATATCTGCATTAAAAATGACCAGACTATCTCCAGAGAGCATCACGCAAAGATCGCTTATGACGCGAAGCATAACACATATTATCTTGTTCCCGGTGAAGCATCCAACACGATCTACCTCAACGATGAGCCTGTTTATACAACGGTACAGATCAAGAGCTATGACGTTATTGAGCTTGGAGAGAGTAAATATCTTGTGATTACTCTTTGCAACAAGAAATTCAACTGGGAATCGGGTATCGATACAGGCCTTGATATATGAGTTTAGGCGATTGGTTTTCTAAGAAAAAGATGCCGACCCCGGCGTATCCGTCGGTTTTGGAGCCTACAGTCGAACTGGTAGACTATGGCAAGATAAGATACAAGGTTGCCAATCTTCAGGGCGTCGGCGCTCGTGAAAGGCAGGAGGACTCTTTCACCTTGATGAATGCCCTTGACGAGAGATTATATGACGAGTACGGTCTGATGTTCGCGGTATGCGACGGCATGGGTGGCATGAAGGACGGAAAGCTTGCAAGCGAAACGGCGATAGCGAGTTTCCGAAGATTTTTCGGAGAGATGGATAGAAGAGGCAGGATCGCAGAGCAGCTTAAACAAAGCGTTTTTGCGGCGTCAAGCGAAGTCGAGAATCTTCTTGACGGAGACGGAGGCAGCACGGTTGTCATCGGAATTATAATTCATGAGCAGCTGTATTTTGCCAGCGTCGGAGACAGCTTTTTCTATCTGAAACGCAACGGAAAATTGTATCGGCTGAATACCGAGCATAACGTGTGTCATGAGAGGTATTTGGAGAATATACGTGATGGAGTTTTAGATCCCGAGGAATGCCGTAAGGATCGTGAAGCGGCGGCGCTTTCACAGTTTCTGGGTATGACGGGATTAGATAATGTGGATTGTTCTGTTCGCCCTATGTGGCTGCAGAAGGGCGATGTTCTGCTTGCTTGCTCCGACGGAGTCGGAGGAGTACTGACCGAGTATGAGGTTCTCGATGCGCTCAACTATGAGTCGGGAGAAGCAGCATGCCGAATGCTCGAACAGCGGCTTATAGAACACGCCAAACCCGGTCAGGATAACTATACTGCATTGATCATTCAGTGTACTTAAATAAAAAAGATTGAGAGGACAAAATAATGAAAACTAAAGTAGTACGTATAATGTCGGTTTTTTTATTGGCGCTCACCTTATTGACGGCGAGTATCGCAGGTACAGTTTCTGCAGCTGCGTTCGATAACGATGTTAAGAACGGTGTAGTACCTGTAGTACTGTACCTTAAGGATGCAGACGTATACTTGTCTGACGGCACAGACCTTCAGCTTTATCAGAAGCTGGGTGACTGCGAGTTCAGCAGTGGTACAGGTTTCTTTGTAGGCGACAGCAACGAAGAGGCACAGTACATTGTTACAAATGCACACGTTGTAGAGGATTATGTAACGGCTAACGAGGGTGGCGAGTTTGCTTATCTCTATGGTTATGACAACAACGGCCTGGCATATTATATCTATGCTTCAAGCTGTGAGCTCAGAGTATATTATGATCAGAACGATTATGAAGCTGCATATGTTGTTGACGGTGCTTTAGGCGATTCTGAAAAGGTTGACCTTGCAGTACTTAAACTCAGAAATCCCACAACAAAGAGACATCAGCTTCCTCTTGAAGAACCTTCGGAGGATATGGTTGGAACAACAGTTTATACAGTAGGTTTCCCGGGAAATGCAGATAACGACTTCACAGGCGCAAGCCAGTACGGTGTAAACGATGTTACCGTACATAAGGGATCTATCACAAAGTTTGCCGTAAACGCCGGTAAGGGTGTTGAGAGAATAGCTATCGATGCTATCGTTCAGCACGGCAACTCGGGCGGCCCGCTTGTTAATGAAGACGGTCATGTAGTTGGTGTAAATACAAATATTATTTCTAACGTAGTGTCCGGCACTCAGGTTGAGGCGGATTATTACGCAATTAATACAACAGAGCTTGTTACTTTCCTGGATAGGAATCAAATTCCGTATACACTTGTTGGTAATCCTTTCCCGTGGTGGTTATTTGCAATCATCGGTGGAGCAGTAGTTCTTATTGCTGTTATTATCATCCTGATAGTTGTTCTTTCCAAGCCGAAGAATGCACCTGCTCCTGTACCCGGTCCTGCTCCTGTTCCCACACCTGGCCCAAGTCATATGCCCGGTCCTGCTCCTGCAATGATGAAGGGTGCTGTCCGCTCTATGTCAGCTCAGCACAACGGACGTGTTCAGCCGATCGGCCCTGCGCCGATCATGATCGGAAGAGATGCTTCTTCTTGCCAGATCGTATTTGCAAAGGATACAAAGGGCGTCAGCGGCAGACACTGCCAGGTTGCATTTGATCCTGCTTCGGGTTCGTTTACATTGACAGATATCGGTTCTTCATACGGCACATTCCTCGGCAACGGCCTGAAGCTTACTCCGAATTCTCCCGTTAAGCTCAGACCCGGAGATACATTCTATCTCGGCGACAAGGCCAATATTCTCAAAGTGGAAGTGACGCGATAAATGCAGTTTGACGTTTTCGAGTATTCCAATAAGGGCGGCCGCAGCTACAACGAGGATAACAGCGGATGTATTTATGAGGACGACGACGGCCGCGGTGTGTTTGTTGTAGCAGACGGACTGGGAGGTCATTTGCGGGGAGAGCTTGCTTCCGAAACTGCCGTTGATATTCTGTCGCTGGAAAACTGGGTAGACAAAAATGCAGACAATGCAGAGCTGCTCAAACAAAAAATTTCCGACGCCAATCAATCAATACTGGAATTGCAGGTTCAGGAGAAGGCAGTGCTTAAAACAACGGTTGCTGCGGTGGCTGTGTGTGAAGGCGATGCTGTCTGGGCAAACGTTGGTGATTCGAGGGTATACTTTATTCATGAGAATAAGCTGCACGCATATTCCGAGGATCATTCGGTTGCATACAAAAAATACAAAGCGGGCATGATAACCCGTGAACAGCTTGCAACCGATGAAGATCAGTCACAGCTTCTGCGCGCTCTCGGCAACGAAGAGCGAAACGAGCCCACAATCTACAAATCGAACGTTAAGCTCAGACCCGGCGATGCGTTCCTGCTTTGCACTGATGGTGCATGGGAGCTTTTGCATGATGAAGAGATAGTCATCGACTTTGTCAAGGCTGATACGGCAAGAAAGTGGTGTGAGCTGCTGCTTGTCCGCATTATGGAACGCATAGGTGAACATCATGATAATCTGACATTGGTAGCTGTTATTCTGGAATAATCGCTCGGAACGTTACCGATTGTCATGACAAATGATGAGTATATAATTTAGTGATCATCTGTACGATCATGCAGACAGCCTGTACAAATTGTGCAGGCTGTTTTTGTGCAAATAAACATAACAGTTTCTGTGATTAAATGAATTTAACATAAATAAGTTGCATAAAAATAACTTGTGTGGTATAATCTATACTAGAATATTAACTAATTGCATAGTATATTTGCAAACTGTTAATGAGGTGGAAAAATGGCAACATATGTTATTTCCGATATACACGGAAGATATGATAAGTTTATTGAATTGCTTGATTTAATAGATTTTACAGACGAAGATACAATATATATACTCGGCGATGTCCTCGACAGAGGCCCGAACCCGATCAAAGCCTTGTTAAAAATAATGGATATGAAGAATGCGGTTTTCATCAGGGGCAATCATGAAGAAATGGCTATGCGGTGCTTGCCTACTATTCTTGAAGAGATAACCGAGTTTTCTATCTTTTCCTTTGATGATACATATATGCAGGACTATATGTTGTGGCAGATGAACGGCTGTCAGACTACTCTCAATGAATTCTATGATCTCGATACCGAATCAAAACAGAGGGTAATTGATTTTATCGATAAGAGCTTATACTATAAAGAGCTTACTGTTAATAATACGAACTATCTGCTTGTTCATGCGGGACTGGGGAATTTCTCGCCCGATAAGCCGATCGAAAATTATAATGCTTTTGATCTCGTCTGGGAACGTGCCGATTATGAAAAGCAGTATTTTGAAGATAAAATTCTGATAACCGGTCACACACCTACACAAACAATAGATTGCTGCGATAATCCCGGGTTTATTTTCAGGAACAAGAACCATATAGCGATAGACTGCGGCGCTTGTTTCTTGTCGGGCAGACTTGCGGCGATCTGTCTTGAAACAGATGAAGAATTCTACACAAGCGAAACACTTCAGTAATTATGAGCCTGTCGGAAACGACAGGCTTTTTACAGCATAAATAAAAATAATCAGTTAAAGATGAATTTTTTTGTCAAACTATTTACAAAAGCTGATAAATGTGATAAGATATAGCCATAGTTTATTTTAAAGGAGGAACTTGTTATGTTAAAAAAGTGTTTGGCGGAATGTCTGGGGACGGCTGTGCTTGTGACGTTCGGATGCGGTGTTGCCGCAACTAACGGCCTGGGTGCCGGATATGTGGGAATAGCTCTTGCATTCGGCCTGGTGATCGTAGCAATGGCTTATTCTATCGGAAATGTTTCGGGCTGTCATGTTAACCCGGCTGTTTCAACAGCAATGCTGATTAACGGCAAGCTCACCCCGATGGAGTTCATAGGCTATGTCTGCAGTCAGTTCGTAGGTGCGACGATCGGTGCATTTGTTCTGTATGCTATGCTTGCAGGCACATCTTTCCTTAAAGACAATGGTATGGGTACCAACGGTTACGGCGAGTTATCCGAAACGAATATCACTGTTCTCGGAGCATTTATCGCAGAGGTCGTTCTTACGTTCGTATTTGTATTCGCAATTTGCGGCGTAACAAGCAAGGAGAAGTTCGGCAACCCGGCAGGTCTTGTTATCGGCGCTTCGCTTACGCTTGTTCATCTGCTCGGACTGCCGCTGACAGGTACATCTGTAAACCCTGCAAGAAGCTTTGGCGCAGCGTTTGTATCAATGATTTTCGGATGCAATAACGGCTCGGCTGCATTTGGTCAGGTATGGCTGTTTATTATCGCTCCCCTCGCAGGAGGCGCATTGGCTGCGCTGGCATATAAGTGGCTTGACCCCGAAAAGAAGCAAGCTTCAGCAAAAACAGGTAAAAATAAATAACTTAATTGCTATTCCCTGATGTAAATCGGGGAATAGTTGATATATAGTGTTTTATGGAGGTATAGAAATGATTGAGAATAAACGCAGGGAATACTATGAGATGTCGGAGGTACAGTTTGAAGAGATGAAAAGCTTCTACAAGAAGCTCGGTTATACTCCTCTGCAAGTTAAGGTCCTGACCGATTTTTGCTTCGGAATAAAGGTCAGGGTCAGGAAGGAGCTTCCGTATAATGAGAGCTGGAGCTTTCCTCTTCGATATGAGAATTTACAAAACCGAGGCATATTCAAGGGTATGCCGCCACAGAGTGTGTCGATGATGGGAGGTGCGATGCCTCCGCTGCCGATGGGTGTATCGAAGGTTCAAAGTACAGCTCAACCGAATGGTGTACAGATGCCAAGTCAGATTGAAAGACCGCTTATGGCGATGCCTGCTCCCGAACGTATGTTTTCATCTTATGAAAGCTCATCGGACAAAGCTGCGGCTATGCCCGAGATAATCATGGCGGACAGCTTCAACACTGCCGAAACTCATGTGAATAAAGAGAACGAGGTTCACAGCCCTCTCGATGATCCGAAGGCGATTTTCTCTGCAAATGTGAACACAGCTTCATGGGATTATCTCAGAAGCAAGATAGAACAGAAGGCACGTCCCGACAAAAGCTTTGTCAGGGTAGAGGAGATAATCAATTCTTATCTTTATGATCTCCCGAAGCCAAAGAATGACGAGTTGTTCTCTTTGACAGCAGAAAAATGCGATTGTCCGTGGAATCCCGGATCAGAGTTGATGTTTGTCGGAATGAAGGCTAAGGAGGTTCCCGTTGATGTCAGACAGAACCTTGTATTCCTGGTCGATGTGTCCGGCAGTATGCAGAATCAGTGGATCCTGGTGAAGATGTCGCTTGCTGCAATTATCAGCCGACTTAAAAAAGGAGATACAATTTCGATCATTACATACAGTAATCATACGACGGTCGTTGAGAAAAACCTGGACGGCGGAGATAAGGTGAAATGCATAGACGCTTTGACTTCAATAGAGGGTATTGGCGGCTGTACATTCGGAAGCGAAGGTCTTGAGCAGGCATATAGATTCTTAGGCGAAAGCTATGATAAGACCGCCAACAACCGCCTCTTTATTTTCACAGACGGTGATTTCAACTTTGGTATTACTGCCGAGGGCGGTCTGAAGGATTTCATATATAAGAAGCGTGAAAGCGGGATCTACCTTTCGATCGTGGGTTACGGATTTAATAACTTCAAGGATAACAAGATGGAAACGCTCGCCTATAACGGCAACGGAAATTATACGTTTGTGTCAAACCCGTATGACATCAGCGACAATTTGTGTGACAAGCTTATCTCCAATCTGGTGACTGTGGCAAAGGACGTGAAGATATCCGTTGAGCTTAATCCTGCTTACGTCAGCAGCTATCGCCTTATCGGCTATGAGTTTCGATCACTGACTCAGCAGGAGTTCCACGATACGAAGAAAGCCACAGACGGTATCGGCTCGGGGCATAATGTTGTTGCTCTGATCGAGTTCAAAAGGGGTAAGGCGAAGAAGAAGTATTCTTCACGCTATGTTAAAAATACAGCAGAAAACCATTACGACGAATTTGCGTTTGTTGAGGTTCACTATAAGTCGCCCGATGACAAGAACCTCGAATCGACAAAAAGCATTACCGTCAAGGAGATCGACAGTGCCGATAACAGTAATGCCGACATCGCTAAGTTCCTTGCGGCGTTTGGTCTTTGTGTTACCGATTCAAAATATAGAGGCAGCGCAGATAAGGCTATGCTTGAAAAGCTTTTGAAGAAATTCGAGCAGAGCGGCAGGTACGATACAAACAAGAGATACTCCCATTTTGATATAATAAGAAAATACATACAATTATAATTCTGTGTACCGCCGTGTGATCCCGCGGCGGTACTGCTGTCCGAGGAAATTTTCGTTACTACAATTTGACAAAGATTCTTGACATTTAATGATTGTGGTTATATAATTTATTTTATGAGGGTAAAACACCCGAACATTTTAATTGCATAAGGAGATGCATTTTATGTTAGATATCAAAATCACCAAAACGACTGCTCCGAAGGAGAAGCCTGCTAAGGACGCACCGCTTGGATTCGGCAAGATCTTTACGGATCATATGTTCATCATGAACTATACCGAGGGACAGGGCTGGCACGATCCGAGAATCGTTCCTTTCCAGAATATTTCTCTTTCACCTGCAGCTATGGTATATCACTATGGTCAGGAGATGTTTGAGGGACTGAAGGCATATAAGAGCGACAATGACGAAGTTTATCTTTTCAGACCCGACATGAACGCTAAAAGAACAAATAACACGAACACAAGACTCTGCATTCCTCATATCCCAGAAGAAGATTTTGTACAGGCTGTAAAGGCTGTTGTTGATATAGACAGAGATTGGATTCCTACTACTCCCGGAACATCTCTTTATATTCGTCCGTTCATTATTGCTACAGACGAGTTCCTTGGTGTAGCTCCCTCAAATACATATCTTTTTATGATAATTCTTTCGCCGAGCGGCGCTTACTACGAAAGCGGTCTTGAGCCGGTAGGCATTTGGATAGAAGACGAATATGTTCGTGCAGTAAGGGGCGGCATGGGCTTTGCAAAGACAGGCGGTAACTATGCTGCAAGCCTTATTGGACAGGTTAAGGCTCATAACGATAACTATTCTCAGGTACTTTGGCTTGACGGTGTTGAGCGTAAGTACATCGAAGAAGTAGGTTCTATGAACATATTTTTCAAGATCGACGGCAAGGTAGTTACTCCTATGCTCAACGGAAGTATCCTTCCCGGTATCACAAGAGATTCGACTATCAAGCTTTGCAAGAGCTGGGGTCTTGATGTTGAAGAGCGCAGGATCTCTGTTGACGAGCTGCTTGAGGCTCAGAAGAACGGCAAGCTCGAAGAAGTATTCGGCACAGGTACGGCTGCTGTTATTTCTCCTGTCGGCAAGCTCAGATATGTTGACGATGTTATGCTCATTAACAACGGTGAGATCGGACCGCTCAGCCAGAAGCTCTATGATACCATGACAGGTATCCAGTACGGCAAGCTTGAGGATACATTCGGCTGGAGAGTTAAAGTTGGCGAATAATCAGTAGCATTTCAGCTGATGCCTGCATATAGTGTCATTGAGATGACATTTGTGAAGGTAGTAATATGGATATGAATGCAAATACACATATAACGCTCAGGGATGCACCCATCGGGGCAAGGTGTATGGTTTGTGATATAGATGACGGTCTTGCAGTAAAAAACAGACTCACAGAGCTTGGATTTTACAGTGGCGCCTTCGTTGATAAGCTGTATACTGGAGTCGGAGGCAGTCCGATAGCGTTTCGTGTCAGCGGAGCGGTTATTGCTGTCCGTTCCGATGATGCGGATAAAATAATTGCTGAAATATAGTATATAAAGGACGTTTTTCCTGTTTCGGAAAAGCGTCCTTTTTGTTCGGGAGGTTATCTATGACAGAGTATAAAGGCGTATATACGATAGCACTTACAGGCAATCCCAATGTCGGAAAAAGCACGGTGTTCAATAATTTTACCGGACTTCATCAGCACACGGGGAACTGGCCGGGAAAAACGGTGGAAAACACACAGGGTGTATATAAATATAATCAGAATAAATATATTATAATGGATCTTCCGGGAACATACTCGTTAACTCCTAATTCCGCAGAAGAACAGGTGACGTCTGATTATGTAAAATCGGGAGAATACGACGCATTGGTTATTGTTGCCGACGCTACCTGTATGGAAAGAAACATCAGATTTGCTTTGAGTATAATGCAGTACGTTCAAAAAAAGGTTATCATATGTGTCAATCTCATTGATGAAGCTAAGAAAAAAGGAATAGAGATCGACAGTGATAAAATGTCGGAAATGCTGTCTGTCCCTGTCATTAAGACTGCTGCGAGAAGTGGAAAGGGAACTGAAAAGCTGAAAAAAGAGATAGAACGCATTTGTCTTGCCGGAAGCAAAGATAATACGGAAGCCATGAAGGGTGATATTGCACAGCTTTCGGAAAAAATTCTGAAAGAATGCTGTGTATATAAAAACAGTTCCACTGATAAACGTGACCGTCGGATCGATAAAGTGCTGCTGTCAAAGAGGTTCGGAATTCCGGTAATGCTGCTGATGCTTGCTCTCGTTTTCTGGATCACCATTACAGGGGCAAATGTCCCGTCTGAGTTACTCAATAAATTCTTCAGGGTACTTGGAGATAAGCTTCGTGTATTGCTTTTAAATATACATTGTCCCGATATTGTTATCTCTGCGCTGATCGACGGAGTATACAATGCACTCACATGGATCATTTCGGTAATGCTGCCGCCGATGGCGATATTTTTCCCTATGTTTACACTGCTGGAGGATTCGGGCTATCTTCCAAGAATAGCATTTAACCTTGATTCGTTATTCAGAAGATCAAAAGCTCACGGCAAGCAGTCGCTCACTATCGCAATGGGATTCGGCTGCAACGCCTGCGGTGTGACAGGATGCAGGATAATAGACTCCAAAAGAGAAAGACTGATCGCAATAATTACAAACAGCCTTGTACCGTGCAACGGCAGGTTTCCTATGCTTATAGCGGTAACAGCGATGTTTTTTGCGGTAAATTCATCAATGCAGTCGCTGATCCTTCTGGGACTTATCCTGCTTAGCGTTGGTGTGACGTTATTATGCTCAAAAATACTGGCTAAGACCGTACTCAAAGGGGAGGAATCTTCGTTTGTTCTGGAGCTGCCGCCGTACAGACGTCCGCAAATAGGAAAAGTCATAATCAGGTCGATTTTCGACAGAACAATATTTGTATTGCTTCGTGCTATGGCAGCCGCAGCGCCTGCGGGACTTCTTATCTGGATCCTTGCAAATACTAACATAGGCGACACTTCGGTTCTGATGCATATAACAAATATACTCGATCCATTTGGCAAAGCTCTGGGACTGGACGGAGCCGTAGTATGCGCTTTTATACTCGGTTTCCCTGCAAACGAAATAGTTCTGCCTCTTATTCTTATGATATACACCTGCGGAGGCAGTCTGTCAGAGATCCCCGATATAATGCAGTTCAAGGAAATATTGCTTTCAAACGGCTGGACACTTACAACGGCTATCTGTATGATGATATTCTCACTATTTCATTTTCCGTGTTCAACGACCTGTCTGACTATATGGAAAGAAACCAAGAGCAAAAAATGGACTGCTCTGTCATTTGTGACCCCTCTTATCGTTGGAATTGTGCTGTGCATTATTGTACACTTTATATCGGTATTGATCTTTTAGCGATTACCATACAGCATTATACTTTGCTGTATGGTTTCTTATTGCCCTTTTTACAAAATTTTATTCGCAAATTTGGACAATTATTTCTTTGCTAACTGTTGATTAAATTTTATTTTGTGGTAAAATATTTTATAGGACTGCTGTAGTCTTGTATTTTGCATATGATTTTGTTTGAAAGGATTATGCTTATGGATGCCATTCAACAATTTTTTGATAATTTCATTGCCGTAATAAGGACATTTCGTGTTAAAGATGCGGTCGATATTGCAGCGATCGCTTTAATAATATATTATCTGATAAAGCTGGTCAAGGAAACACGTGCCGTTCAGCTGGTTAAGGGTATACTGGTGCTTATCGTACTCTACGGAATAGCGTCTGTGTTCAGGCTCACGATGCTTACGGCAATGCTCAGCAAGTTCTTTGAATTTGCCGTTTTGGTTTTGTTTATAGTGTTCCAGCCTGAGATACGAAAGGTGCTTGAACAGCTCGGACGCAGTAATTATACATACAGACGTCTGCGAAAAGTATTTACAGATTCCGACAACGAAGCCGACATACTCAGACAAAAGAAAAACATAGCTATCTTTGTAGATGCGATCATGCAGCTGCACGAGAAGAAAACAGGCGCATTGATCGTTTTTGAGAGAAACACCATGCTTGGCGATATAGCATACACGGGAACTACAATTAACGCAACTCCGTCTGTTATGCTGATCGGCAATATATTCTACAACAAAGCGCCGCTTCATGACGGAGCTATGATTGTTCGTGATCTGAATATATACACGGCAGGCTGTATCCTTCCGCTCACGCATAACGACGGTGTTGACGAGAACCTTGGAACAAGACACCGTGCTGCTCTCGGAATGAGCGAGGAATCCGACGCAGCTATTGTCGTTGTTTCCGAAGAAACAGGATCGATCTCAATTGCTCTTAACGGTGAACTGACACGGGATTATACAAGAGAAACGCTCATTAATCAGCTGCATAAGCTTCTTATCGCCGAAGAGGAAGAACAAACAGACAAGTCCTTGTTCCGTTCTGCTTCGAGAAAGGAGAAGAAAAAGATATGAGCAGCGAAAAAAAGAAAAAGCTCAAGCTGAAAAAGAAAAAAACTACTTTGTCATCGCTGTTTAATGATAATAGATTCCTGCTGATATTTTCGTTTGTGATGGCGTTTGTTATATGGGTAGGTATTTCTGCCGACAGCGGAGAAACAGCGAATTATCCGATCTCGGATATTCCCGTAACCATGGATCTTTCGGAGGAAGCTGTAAATGACAATCTGAAGGTGGTTTCTATTAACGGGCTACCTGTTGATGAATTCAAGGCGTCTGTTCGTGTGAGGGGCAACAGCGTTACGGTAGGTTCTCTGACAAAGTCGGATATTCAGGTATATGGGTCGAACCTGGGCAATATAGTAACTTCTGGAACATATACTGTTACACTGATGACAAGGCAGTTAGGTTTAAAGAACAACTACGACATCGTTTCTCTGAATCCCTCGGAGGTGACTGTTGTCGTAGACAGAAATATTACGAAGGAATTCCCTGTTGAAAGCCTGTTTGAGGTTTCTACACCATCGGATTATTATAAGGGTAATCCTGATTTTTCGGCAAAGACAGTTTCTGTATCCGGTCCCGAACAAAGCGTGCAGAAGGTCGCAAAGGCTGTTGTGTCTTATCAGTCGGACAAGGAGCTGACATCAACCACTGTTATAGACAGTCTTCACATAGACTTGCTTGACGAAGAAGGTAATATAATCGAAGACGACTCTCTTACAATGAATCCTGCCGAGGTAGATGCAACGATCCCTGTATTGATGAAGAAAAACGTTCCTGTTTCGCTGGTGTGTGAGAATGAACCCACGGGACTTGATATGTCTGAGTTTGTATCTGTTGAGCCTGCGGAGATAGAGATAGCGGCGAGTGCCGATGTGATCGACACCGTAAGCAGTATAAACATAGGGACACTCAATTTCAATGAATTGTCCTACGGCAAGGCTTATATTGAGTACGAGATCGTAATGCCGGAGGGAGTACGGAATCTGAACAATATTGAAAAAGCTACCGTGAAATTCGATTACTCGAAATTCTCCACAAAATCATTCAGTATAAATTCGTTTGAATTTGAGAACACCCCCGAAGGTCTGGCAGCGGAGTATTCTCCGTACAGCAATGCGCTCGTCAGGGTGATAGGGCCTAAGAGTCAGATCTCTGATCTCACTTCGGCAGATATAGCTGCAGTGGTTGATTTGACAGGCGCAAGCATTGGCAGCACAGATGTGACAGTGGACATATCCTTGAAGGACCATGATTCGTGCTGGGTCTATGGCACGTATCAGATCAATATCACGGTTAAAGATGCAGCGACGGTATCCTCCCGGTCGGAGAGTGATACCGATTCCGAAATAACATCGGGCAGAATACAGGACGATACAAACAAGGACGATTAGATTAAACATAAATGAAAAAGCTCTCTGTGACATATTGCATAGGGAGCTTTTTTATGTTCAAAAACAAATATAATTGTATTATAAAATACAATACAACGTTTTGGTGATTGTCACAAAAACCAATAGAAACTTCGTCCATATTTCACAAACATTGGTTTTTATCAATAAATTTTATTGCATTATTTGTGGAAATATGCTATACTCAATCTAAGTTCTTTTAATGGGGACTTATATCAGTGTGTGTTTTACAGAAGACATTTGTGTGATTTAAGAAAGGATTGATTTTATGAGTAAAATTAAACGGGAATGCAAGTCGGTATTAGCAACAGCGCTTACGATCATGCTTGTGCTCTCAATGATGATGGGGGTATTCACGCTCTCTGCGAGCGCAGACGGGAGCAATCAGTTCCCTGTTGTTTTGAATAAGCCGGTTTTGGTTTATAGGGATGATTGGTATAATCCAGTGTCAAATGCACTGACCACTATAAGTATAAGGATGGATGATAAAGATTCTAATAAAAAAATATCAAATATTAGCAGTATTAATTATGTATTTGATGATATAGAAGGAAATATTCATGACGAAAACACAACAAGTTGGTTTATCGCTGAGAAATTCAATGCAGTTCTTGTTAATGTCACAAATATTTATTCTTTGTATTCGGTTAGTCGTTATTCGAATTCTACAACAAGAAAAGAGTTTTTGAGATTTTTGGAAAGTATGGGACGCTCCAGTCTTTATCTTAATATTTCATATAGCGACGGCTCAACACAAAGAGTGGATGTTGGTGTTGTCGATGAAAAGCTTGTGTCAAGCACACGTTCAACAGCGTGGGAGACAGCAGGCTCTATCCTTGTGCGCCTTGCTCACAGCAAGCAAATAGAAGAAGAGGATTTTTACGAGCTTAATAACGCTATTGTGGGTGTACAAAGTGTTAATAAAGATACGACAAACAAATACTATGTTGATATAGACAGTGAAGAAGAAGTCAGAATACCCATGAATGAGATGTCTGATACAGTCGAGCTGGTTCAGACGAGAGTTGGCAATAATGTTGTATATAATTCATACGGAAGCGTAGATTTTGGCAGTGACGCTGTTGCTGCGATATCAAACGGAAAGGTGGATGAAGGTACAGTCTATTATCTGCCAAACGGTGCTTATGCAAGTAATGACGATTTACAGGAGTTAATAAATTACTTGTATCAGCAAGGCTGCTATTATCCTATCGGAGAATTAGACGGCAAACCTGTTAACTTTAATAATATGTTTTATAATGATAATAGTGATATTATTACTATATATCAGGAAAATTTCCAACAGATTGTAGAGAATGCGAATTTTTACCTCAATTATTATCAAGGTCTTAATGATGGTGTAGATGAGGAGAAGCTGAATAAGTTTGCGAAATTATTTGTTTTTGAACGTAATTATGATGATGAACAATATGATATAGGTATGGATCCTGATTCCTATTCTGACGGTTACAAATTAACTCCAAAAAAGCAAGGTTATCAGGACATTTGGGCAAGTTATGATAGAGATTATAATTCTGTAACACCATTTGTTTTAACATTTGACGGGAATCATTCAGCAAGTCTCAGATTTTTGAATAATCTGAGGTCATATGTGCAGAATAATACAGCAACTCCACTGTCACAGTATATTTTGAAGAATTATTTTACCGGCAATGAATATAGTTCATCTGATACTTCAAAATCTACATCATGGCAAACAGGAAAAGGCTACGGCCGCCAACAAAGGTGGTTTAATATAATATACTCATATAAAGATTCTGCTGGAAACAGCAAAATTAACAATTATCAACTGCTTGATTCTTATAATAGCACCGATGTTTCAAGGGTACGGGGCATGATTGATGATTTCGATAATGATTATAACAACAGTACAGATGAAAATATATTGTGTCTATTTTTCACTCCGGCAGATTTTAATCAGAAAAAGGCTTTGTTTTTACCAGATAACAAAGCGTATCAAGCTTTTGATAAACTAATCGAAATCGCAGAAGTATCAGGTCTTGATATAAAGTATAATCAATCCTTTATGCCAAGAAGTGATTATGAGAATTGTGAGAAAATTAGTTTCAAGTCAATTTTAGATGATTTAGGTGTTGTAATAGGTACGGCGCAGGAGCAGAGAGTCCGTCCGTATATTGGATATTATGTCAACTCCTACGATGATAATTATAGAGTAAGTCTTTATGGTGCCACAAGTGGAGATACGTGGGATTATGGTTCGCCTGATAAAACACATGCTCTGCACGAGGACTATGAGCTTGTGCAATACGGTGATTTCGTATTTAATAAAAACAACAGTTCGCTGCCGATAATCACAGATACTTATTATGACACATTGTTTGATATTGACACGGAGAATGACGATAACCCCGACCCCGATCCGGAAGAAAACGGTCAAGATGAAAATGCCGAAAAGAAAAGGGAAAAAGGTGTTAAGTTTAATGTGTCAGATATTCGTTCTGACATCAGAAAAGGTGTCGCATATAATGTGGTTAATCAGGTTCAGCTGGGTTATATTCAAAACGTTAATTATACGAATTCAGGGCAATATATTGATTATCAGACATATAATAGTTCTAATAGTTGGGGCTCGCTGAGTGATGGGTTAAAAGCGGGCGAGTGGCTTGGATATAGTTACACAAGTACCTCGGGACAGAAGAAAATGTATACACGCGGTAACATATATTATGTCGGCGGCGAGTTTATTACCAACTGTAACACTCAAGAAACCGGTATACATGCACATGTTGGTGTTGAGTTTGATTATGAAGGCTTTCAGAATACTTACTTGAATACAAAAAATTGGTCAGGTTATGGGTGGTCTCCACAGTGGGGTGTAAAAGACGGTCATGGTTCTGTTATGCGCAACACCGAATACAAGTGGGGCGAGCTTGTTTTCGTATCAAAGCCCGATAAGGTCGAAGACCTTGTATTTGACAGAACAAAACAAACCCTCACCTGGACAAAGCCCGTTGACGAGGGCTACGGCGTAACAGGTAAAAACAAAACAGCCCAGGACGACTATATAAAAATAAACGAATATGTTGTAAGAGTTAGCGACGAGAACGGCAAGGAACTGTATAATACCACAGTAGAGCGCACGGTCAAGAATAATGTATCATTCGACCTTAAAAATCTTGTTACTAAGAGCGGTGTTTATAACATTTCCGTAACAGCGAAGAACCCCATAGGCGAGAGCGAAGCTGTAGTTTATGAAAATGCTGTGGTTGATCTCGCAGATATTGAGGTCACAATGACGCCCGATCAGCCTGTGCACATCTCAACCGATACGGTAGAGTTCAAGGAGACTATCACAAACACAGGCAAGCTTAAGCTGACGAACCTTATAATTTATCAGACGGCAATGGGCGAATATGTATCTATGGACGGCTTGACGGTCAAGGGAACTAAGGCTTCTGTCGCAGAGCTTGATGTAGGACAAAGCATCGATATTCTTTATCGTGTCCCCGCAAGCAACGCTAAGAACGGCGTTCTCACAAATACAGTTGAGGTTACAACTAACGATCAGAAGCTGACAGACACCGCTTCTGCGACCGTAATCGTCAATGAGTATAATCCCCTGATGACAGTTACCGCAGTTTCGGATAAGAAAATATATACAGATGATGATACTGTTGTTATTACAACTACGGTAGAAAATAAGGGTACGGAAGTGTTTAATAATGTCACGGTGAATAACAGTATCGAAGGCGGTACATATACAAATACAGACTCCGAAGCTGTTACGGCTTCAGAGGAGAGAGGCAGCATCATTATCAAAACGCTGAACCCCGGTGACAAGATTGACCTTACCTACGAGATCCCTGCAAAGGATATCAAGGCAGGCAAGAACGGCGCAGTTCAGTCTATAGTCAAAGCAGACGACGGCACGGTCACTGCAGGCGCAATGGCGGAATTCAGAGTTATCAGACCTGATGTGACGATCAAAGCGATTCCCACAAAGACAGAGTACAAGAATGACGAAGACGTTACATATACTCTCCTTTTGAAGAACACAGGCAATATAACCCTTACTGATGTCACTGTAAGCGCAGGCGTTAGGGGTACGTTTGACGAAATTGAACAAGGCGAGATCAATTCCAAGGGCGATATGGTAATTAAAGAGCTTGCTGCAGGAAAGAGCGTGTCTCTAACATATACAGTCAGCTCCGACAACACCACCTTCGGCACAATGAATAATTTGTTCAGTGTAACAGCAAATGAAAACGCTTCTGCCGAAGCAGACACGGAGATCAGGATCGCATTCTATGGTATAGATGTAATGAAAACCGTGGAAGAAAAAACTTATGTTGTCGGCGATAAGGTAGCGTTCCATACAAAGGTAACCAATACAGGCGACGGCGAACTGAAAAATATCTATATAACAGAGGATACAGCTGGTACATTCAAGCTTGCCAACGGCGCAGTGATCTATACAGATGATACAATAGTAATTGCATCCCTTAAAGCAGGCGAAAGCTATACATATGATTATTATGTAGATGCAGCAGCAGATAATATTACCGACGGTATGGTCGGCGGAACTTCTTCTGTTCGTGTAAACGATGAATTGATCGGCTCGGATACTGCTTCGACAAGAGTTTATACACAGTCGCTCACATTCAAAAAGACTGTAGATGCCGACAAGGAATACAGAAGAGGCGATAAGGTCGTTTGGACAGATACCGTAACTAATACAGGCGAGCGCGATCTTACAAATATCGTAATTACCGAGAGTCTTGTCGGTGAATTCAAGACAGACTATGAAACAACAGCCGACAGCGTGACTATCCCGAAGCTTGCACAGGGCGAGAGCGTATCTGTTGAGTTCACATCAACGATCACTGCGGCAGATGTTACAGACAGAACATACACCTGTACGGCAGAGGTTGTCGCAAGAGAATATCTCTCGGCTTCGGACTCCGCAAGTGTTAAGATCGTAGGTCCTGCCGTAACGGTCGGAAAGTATGCCGATAAGAATTACTACGCTAAGGGCGAGAGAGTTGTATTTACAGAGGTAATCACAAACTCGGGAGATCTGACTCTCACAAATGTCAAGGTCGTTGAGAATTTTGACGGTAAGTATACACAGTATGATAAGAGTTTCACAGTTGACGGAAGAACTCTTACTATTCCCGAGATCGCAGTCGGCGACAGCGTTGTGTTCCACTTCGCAGTTGACCGCAGCCTTATAGATAGTGATACAATAGAAAGTACAATAACCGTAACTTGCGATCAGGATGTTTCTGATAGTGCAACAGTAGTTGTGAAGGTCGATAATTCATCTGATCCGGATACTGCTTCAGATACAAACACAGACACAGATACAAGCAACACTGATTCCGGTAAAGACAACACAGACACAAGCAATGATAATACAGATACAACTAACACGGATTCTGGCAAAGATAATACAGACAAAAGCAACACGGATTCGAGCAAGGACAATACAGATACATCCAACACGGATTCGGGTAAGGATAATACAGATACAACTAACACGGATTCGGGTAAGGATAATACAGATACAACTAACACGGATTCGGGCAAGGATAATACAGATACAACTAACACGGATTCGGGCAAGGATAATACAGACACAAGCAACGCCGATTCGGGCAAGGACAATACAGATACATCCAACACCGATTCGGGCAAGGACAATACAGATACATCCAACACCGATTCGGGCAAGGATAACACAGACACAAGCATACAGCCAGATACCGACACCACGGGTAAAGAGTCGGATGATAAGCCGACAAAGAAACATCTGATGGGTGATGTGAACATGGACGGCAAGGTAACAGGCAAGGACGCAATGATCATTCAGAGATATGCGATCAATATGGTGAAGCTTGATCCGGTACAGCTTTTCCTGGCGGATGTAACGAATGACAAGAAGGTCACGGCATCTGACGCACTGAATATCATGCGGTATACGATCAAGATGCATACATCAAGCAGAACAGGCGAGCAGGTGGATATTCCGTCCGAGCTGCTGCCGAAGGAACAGTAACAACAAAGTAAGCCAAAGGCGGTTAAGCGGCGGCACTGGTAATTATGCTTGTTTTGTCGATGATGTCGGGCGTGTTCTCATTGTCTGCGAGTGCGGATGAAGAACAGTTGAATCCGGTGGTGGTCAATAGACCGACTCTGACTTTTAAAGATTTTATCAATACTGATGATGAATATCTGAAAGAGGATGCATTTGATCAAACGTGTTATGATGATATTTGGAAGAGGACATTAAACACTATATGCGTGAATCTCGATGATACTAATTCTGTCAGAAAAACTTCTGAAATCAATCGTGTTACTTACACATATCATGATGAAACTGTAGAGTTTACAGATGAAGCTTTTTTTAAGACAGTAGATTCATTTGGGCTTATTTTAGTAGATACACCACTAAATTATCATGCTTCTCATATTATTGACGGAAAATGGTCTGATAAAATAACGTCATATTACTTTCCTACTAATTATAGAACAACGAAGGAAGATTATATATATTTCTTAAATGCTATTGCAAAAGCTAAGATTACATTAAATATATATTATAATGATAATGAAGCACCATATGAGGTAGAGACAAAAGTATATTCTGGTGGAGTATCACAGTTTTATCGTAATTTAAAGAATGATCATATTGGAGGTACTGCATACAGTTGTGTTCTTGCTATCAATCTTTCAAATAGTAATAAAACTGCACATGAAGCGTTCTCAGACCTGGATAACGCAATTAAAGATGTTCAAATTGTTAGTGACAATGCTGTAAGCAGGCTATATGTAGATATTGACAGTGAAAAACCTATTGTATTACCAATGAGTGATATTTCCCCTTCTGCGGAGTTAGTTCAAACGAGGGTAGGAGATAGTATAGTTTACAATTCAAAGGGCAGTGTAAATTATGGAGAAAATACTCATAATGAACAATCCGAGAATGATGGGAATATCTACCTGTTGCCTAACGGGTCTTATTCAAGTGACGATGATTTGGTTGAACTGACAAAATATATTTGGCAGAATGGTTATAATTATAGGTATTATGTCTTAGATAATACAATATATGAAATCTATGGATTTACTCTTACTCAAATACCAAATTTTAAAGATGGGTATTTAGTGAAATACGTCGATAACTATTATAAAAATTTTTCGGGTTCAACCAACAGCGTTATTGATAATTTTAATTCATCAAATGTAAAGGGAAATTCATTTAAAAGCAGTTCACCAACAGCCTGTTGGTTTTCAGGAAATCTGAATAGGTTCAGATTATCTATTAATTATACTGATACTAATAGTGATAAATCCAGACTCTTTATGGAGAAATTAGAAGAGTTAAGTCAGAATCTATCAGATTCTGATACTCAATGGTTGAACTATTTACGTATTAGTTTTTCATATTCCTATGAATACAAATATAAAAACAACAGCTCAATTTATTATAGTGGCAGCGGTACTTCATTTTATTGGATGGATAATTATTCTGAAAATATAAAATATAGAGATTACTATTTTAAACCTGGAGTTGCAAACGATTATCAAACTAACAATGGCTCATATGAGTATTATAATATTACTTCCACAAACATTGATAGTATATATTTTAATACTTCGTATGATACATTACCAAGCGCAGCCTTTATGAAAAAACTAGTGGAAATAATTAACGAGGTTGGTTTTGATATTAACTACAATGCTTCCTATTATCCGGATATAAATGGCTTTATAACAGCAGATGAATCCAATAAGATTTATATATCAGATATTCTTGATGAGTTAAACATTCAGCATGAAAACGGCAAAAATCAAGTTATGATAGGTAATCTGAATTATTTTGGTTCGAACGGTAATACCATGACAACTGTAAATAGACCCCAATCCCTCCACGAAACCTACGAACTCGGTGCACTCGGTGACTTCGTGACCGATACGCAGAGAAACACATCGGGTTTTGTGACTGACACGCTCGACGACAACGGCAATATTACTTTCAATTATGACGACGTTAAAGACAACGTTACAAAAGGAAAAGTATACAATGTTGTGAATCAGATACAGATTCCTGTCATAGACACAACGGGCAATAATTTTTACGAAACTCCTCAGATCTGGTACAACAGTGACATGAATGCCGTTAACGATAAGTCATTGGGCTACACGTGTATTGACTCAGAAACGGGAGAAAAGGTTGTCAAAGGCAAGGGCAACGTTTATTACCTCGGCGGCGATAATATAGTCAGTTCCAACACGGCATATATAACTGATGGGAATTCTGAATACGGCATTCTCCGCAACACCGAATACAAGTGGGGCGAGATCGTCTTTGTATCAAAGCCTGACAGCGTGCAGAACCTTACATTTAACAGCGACGCTCAGACCCTCACATGGAGTAAGCCTGTTGACGAGGGCTACGGCACAACAGAAGGTCAGACAAACACCGACGACTACATTAAAGTTGATGAGTATATTGTAAAAATCAAAGACAGCGGAGGTAATGTAGTTCTCACTAAGAATGTGCCTCGCACACAGGAAGATACGGTTGCATTCAAGATAGAGAATCTTCATCTCAAAAACGATAATTACACCGCAGAGGTAACCGCAAAGAACGTCATCGGTGAAAGCGTTCCCGCCGAAACACCGCTTGATCTCAGAATGCCCGAGGTTGAGATCACCATGACGCCCGACCAGCCGATATATCAGATCGACGATACGGTTACTTTCTCAGAATGTGTTGCCAACACGGGCAGAGTGCCGCTTACAAATGTTGTTGTAACACAGTCTGTTGACGGTGAATACACCGCTAAAAACGGCGTGAAGATCAACGGCAACACAGCAGCTATCGAAACTCTTGACATTGGTCAGAGAGTACAACTTGAATACAAAACCCCTGCAAGCGTTGAGGTGATGAATGTCATCAGGAATACTGCAGAGGTAACAACAAACGAGAATGCTTCCGACAGCGTTTCTTCAACCGTAACCGTTATAAAGCCCGGCTTGTCAATGGTCACAACTGCGGACAAAGATATATACAAAGACGGCGATACGGTCACCCTCACAACGGTTGTTACCAATACAGGCAACGAAGCTATTAAAGATGTTGAGGTAAAGTTTGATGTTGAGAGCGGTAAATTCACCAAGTGCGACACCAATACAACGAAGCTTTCCGAGAACGATACCACGGCGATGATAGGCGTGCTTCCGGTAGGTGAAAGTACCACTCTTACATATGAAATTAAAGCAGAAAATATCGAAACGGGCAAGAATGCTGCAGCCGAAATCGTTTCGACTGCAAAAACAACCGACAAAAAGCTGACCGCAGCTTCTGTTGTGAATTTCACTGTTTCAAGACCCGATCTCACGATAAGTGCAAACGCAGATGAAGAACTTGTTGTTTACGGTGACGACGTTGTGTATACAGTAGTAGTCACAAATAGCGGAAACTGTACTCTTAAAAACATTACTGTTTCAAGTGATTCTAAGGGGGCATTTGCAGAGAATGAAGCGGGTTCTATCAACAAAACTGGAAATTTCGTTCTCGCCGAGCTTACAGAGGGCAAAAGCGTTACTCTTGTGTATACCGTTCCTGCAAAGAACACGGCAGTCGGTAAATTTACAAGCACTTTCAAAGCAAATGACGACAAGAATAATTCCGCAGCTGATAAAGCAGAGGCAGAAGTTCTCAATTATAAGGTAAATATATTGAAGCTCACCGATGATTCGGAGCATTACCTCGGCGAGGATATTCTTTTCAGAGGCATTGTAACTAACAGGGGCAATTACGAGCTGAATAATATAACTGTGATCGAAGACCTCAAGGGCAGATTTGAACTCGCAGACGGAGCGAAAACCGCAGGCGATAATGTGATCGTGATCGACAGTCTTATGCCGGGTGAATCGTATACATATGATTATTATGTTACGGCATCAGAGGACATTATCAAAGACGGCAAGATCACCGGAACAGCTTCTGCGGATGCAGGAAATAATATCAAATCATCTGATATGAAGTCCGTAACGGTTTACAGTCCTGCTCTTACTGTTGAAAAGACAACAGACAACGAAACCGTATACAAGGTTGGCGACACAGTTGAATGGATTGATGTAATTACAAACACGGGTGACTGCACACTTAATAATGTTGTTGTTACAGAGAACTTCATCGGCCGCTTTGATACGACCGAATACGATACAAACGGAAATACGCTGAACATTCCCAAGCTTGAGGCAGGCGACAGCGTTACAGTGAAGTACATCACCGATATCCGTCAGGGCGATCTTAGCAGCAGTACTTATACAAGCAAGATTTATGTTTCTGCCGATGAAAAGATCAGTGAAACTGCAGCAGCTTCCGTTAAGGTTACGGGTCCTGCTTTCAGAATTACAAAGTATGCGGATAAGGAAACATATTTCCCCAAAGATGAGATAATCTTCACGGACGCAATTATTAATGTGGGAGATAAAAAGCTCACTAATGTTACTGTAACAGAGGATCTTGAAGGCGAGTTTACCAGAATAGGCGAAGGATTCAAGGCTAAGGGCAATACTATAGTTATTCCCGAGATCGATGTTGGCGACAGTGCTGTGGTATACTTCTCTGTGAACAGAGATTCTCTTACAGAGAAGACAGTAACAAGTATAGTTACGGTAACCTGCGATCAGGAGATCTCTGACAATGCAGATGTTACATTTACACTTGCTAATGATACGAACACTGATTCCGAAAAGAGCAATACAGACACAAGCAACACCGATTCGGGCATGGACAATACAGACACAAGCAACACCGATTCGGGCATGGACAATACAGACACAAGCAACACCGATTCGGGCATGGACAATACAGACACA
>OMYH01000119.1 GCA_900315255.1 uncultured Eubacteriales bacterium
GTGACTGTTGTCGTTGTCCATTACGGTGCAGTCAGCCATAATGAAATCATCTTTGCTGCGGTGCATATTTCTGTACTCGGCGCAAACATGATCGCTTGCGATTGCTGATGAGAACTCCTCCGCGCTCTCTACAACACACTTGTTGGGATAGACCGTGTTGGTTTTGTCTCCGCAGCAATTAGCTGTATAAATTGTCAGCTTCATTGTCGATTTCTCCTTTCTCGTTATTCGTCTGAGCAGGATTCTGCTGTGCTGCTTTTCGTGCAGCTCTGTTTGCCTTGCGTCTTGCTTTCTTGCGGTCTGAACGCTCCTTAGCGTTACGAGCTCTTCTCTGCTCACGTTCAATGTTTGTGAGAGCATGATAGGCAGTAGGGTCTGCATATCGCTCTGCGTTATACCAATTAGCCATTTAATGATCCTCCTTCCGAAACTCTTTTACAGTCGTCGCAAACAACGGAACGGCTGAGAAGGTCGCCCTGTCCGTCTGCCATAAGCAGTGAAAGATTGACCTGAACCTCTTTGCCGCAATACGGACATCTGCAATATACATTGTCGGGTTCGATCTCCGTTGTTACCTCTATCGCTCCGAAAAGCGTGTCTTTTATGTAGAACATTGTAATCATCTCCTATTATTACTATCTGTAGTGGATACAAAGCTAACAGGTAGTTAAGCCTAACAAGCCGTAGTTTACTTAACCACCTGTTAGATTGTGTATATTCATTTATGACGCATATTTATTCATAAATACGGTCAGCTTTTCTTTGCGTTCGCTGAAGCTAAGATTGACGGCGATCAGTCCCATATCGACGATTTCGAGCATTTCAAGGTGCTTTATTTCGTCAGATGTAAGGTACGGTCTTATGCTTTTGCCGCTCGGAATATTGTGCGTCTTGCGGTACTCCTTTGCCGTCATACCGAGAACGAGCTTGTTGAGCATATTGTACTCATTGCTGAAATGATATGCCTTCGGCTCGCCGTAGTGAAGCGTGAGTGCCTTCGTGATATGCGAGAAATCGTTCTTCTCGGTTGCCGGTGCTGCCGTGATCTCAGACACATCGACCGCAGGTGCTATCGGTTCTATCGGCTTTCGAAGCTCCGGTATTACATCGTTTACAAGCCAGTGGAGCAGCTTGCCGGAGCGTGAGTTGCGGATACCGCAGATAAGGCTATATGCACCGCACTCGTTAACCGTGAGAATGTAACGATCGGGAGTTTCTGCCGTCATACCCTTATCGGCAAAGCTGACGTATTCGGCAGTTAAGAACTGCGTATCCTCATGACCGAGAAGGTTCACAAGATCGGCGGCTACGAACCAAAACGTATCACCGTAGATGTGAACTCGCAGCTCACCCAAGTCCTGGTAAGTAAATATTCTGAACATTATTCATCATTCCTTTCCGGCTGCAAGCCATCAATTCTGCTTATCTTTAGCTTCTGACAGACCGGTGGTAAGGGTCATAAGCTTTTTTGTCTAAAACTATCTGCTCTCTCATTTGATCGCTCATATTGATGAGTTCAAATGCAAGAAACTTTACTTCGTCGATAAGTGATGTGATCGGCACGCCCTTTGCCTTTATGCGCATGAAAGGCAGCACCTCGTTTGACAGCCACCTCACAAAATCTCCTGCGTAGCTGTAATCTACCTCTCCATACCAGAACATCGAGGATATGTCGAACATACCGATTGCATCAAGGTTTTTTTCCTCAATACAAACATTGATCACCTTAAATTCGGTGCAAGCAATATGACGCTCCATATTCTTGTATTTGAGTGCCTTAGCAACGTCGTTGGCAATGAAGTATACACCCTTGCCGACTATAACAACACGGACATCGCCGAATCTGTCACTGTGAAAAGTTACGTAATCCATAATGATCCTCCATTTCTCCCCACCGACTATGGATAATCAGTCGGGGAAATATCGTGTTAGTTTTACTGTTCGTCAAGCGGTACGATGCCGTTCACCTTGAGCAGATTGTAAATGAAATACTTTCCGCTGTACGTCCAGTACATATGATTGACGTGATGTTTCGGGATCTTCTTTCCACCGAATGAAAGAAGAACATACTGAACGTAATCGCTGTCCTCATATTCTTCGGAGATCGTCCACCAACCGTCCTTGTCTCTGTACTGTACGCCGTATTCTTCGAGAAGCTCGTTGAGCCACTTGCCCGGTTTGCCGTAATCTCTCGCAATGTCGGTAATGGAAAGTTTCTCGTCGCTGTTCATTTTTTCGAGCATCTCGGCGATACGCTTTGCCCTTGCATTCTCTCTTTTAAGAGATAAGTTTTCACACTTAAGCTCCTCGTTTTCGGATTCGGCTGTCTTTCTCGATTCCGTTTCTTCCTTGAGCTTTGTAAGCACCGCTACGATGAACTCCGGCTTTGAGAGCATTTCCGTGAAGTTTACACGGTTAGCCTGACCTCTCATTGTCGGCACAACATCGGCGGCAAACCACTTCTTAAATGCTGCGATATCGTCATGATGTGCGGTACAATAGTAAATGAATGCGTACACACCCGATACGTTGAGCATCTCCAAAGGCTCGTCATCGATATCTACCTCAATACGATCCTCG
>OMYH01000079.1 GCA_900315255.1 uncultured Eubacteriales bacterium
CGTGGTCAATGTTTACTATACGCAGGATTATTCAAAGGCGGACGAAGAGAATGTGAAGGTCGCTTATTCAAGAAACGGCGATACAGGCAAAAAGGATTCTTCGGGCAGCGGTCAGGTGAGCTTCTCCGTTACGGCAGAGGAAGGCTACACTATAAAGGGATTGTCCGTAAAAGGGAATTTCAACAAATTAAAATCTCCCGACGATCTCGGTACGGAGAATATATACAGTCTGACTAAGGTGACGGGCGAATGTGAGATCACCGTTGCTGCCGAGGCACTTGAAAGCAGTACCGATACGGGATCGGATACAAGCAGCGATACCGGATCTGATACGAACACAGATACAGACACAAATACAGACATCGAAACCGACACAGATGACAAACCGAAGCGTATGTACGGCGACGTTGACGGCGACGGGAAGATCTCTGCAAAGGACAGTATGCTCGTTCAGCGTTATGCAGTCAAGCTGAAGCAGCTGGAGGGGATTGATCTCATAGCCGCAGAAGTGAACGCCGATGGAAAGGTTACGGCAAAGGACGCACTCGAAATATTGAGATACACTATCCATATGTCGAAGAATGAAAGAATAGGAACGTATATAGCATAAGAAAACAAGAAAAATGCTGAGCAGATCAAAAGGTCTGTTCAGCATTTCCCTTTGGAAAAGTGTGTACTATTAAATCGAGATTGGTAATCCCGCGGGGTTGTTGTCAGTAAGATTTATCGTGTAACGCAGTACGAACAGAGCGTCCTTGGCGGTCAGCTTGTTGTCCTTGTCTATATCGCCGAAGTCAGATGTTCTGTGGTCTGCGGAAGAGATCGAAGCGCGGAGTATCTTTAATGCGTCCTTTGAGGTCACCTTGCCGTCATTGTTTACGTCGCCTACCATACCGTAGTAATTGGAGATCCATTCTGAATCGCTTTGTACTACTGCGTAACAGTCGTAAAACATTATCAAAGGCTGACCTGTGCCGGTTTCGGAGATTGTGTTGTCTTTTCCGTCGCTGAAGGTTACCGTAAAGGTCTTGGAGTTATTGAATGTTTCGGGCATTTCATACACAAAGTACTGATCGCCCATATCGGTCATCTTTTCTCCCGGGAACTCTGCGTTTTCAAGTGCCATGCCGTTGAAGGAGATGTGGATATATACATCTGACCAGTTCTTGTCTTTGTTGTCAAACGTGATGTGTGTCAATTTTTTGGATACTGCCGGTATTTCTCTGAGATTCGGTTCTGAATAGTATCTGTATGTTTCGTGAAGCTCGCTGCCGTTTACGGATTTGCCGCTTAGCTCAAGGGTGAATTCCGAGGCGTCGTTTACTCCCTTACCGAAGGTGACGATTTCTCTGTCTGCAAAATCGTTGGTTTCTACCGATACTGCTTCACCGTTTGTTGTTTCGGTGAGCTTGTATTGTGTATTCTCTGCCAGAACGCTCCTGAGGGTAACACTCATCTCGCCTTTGAAGGTTTTCGATTTCACGTCCTCTGCATATATGCTTCCGAGGAAGGGCGAATCATAGATTACCGCAATGCCTGTTTCGCCGACTGTGCCCTTGATGGTATCTTCGGTTACAACGAAGGTGTTGCCTGATACTTCATCTATATATGTTCCGGGAACTGCATAGCCGCCTGCGTTCTCTATTTCGATCTCGCCCGGTTCGTCACCGCAGACGATAACTGCGCCGCCGTTTTCTCTTGTTACAACAGCAACGTTGTCGCTTGCCGCATAGCAGTCTTTTTTGCCGATCATTGCATTGTGGAAGTGATTAACTGCGCTGACCCCGGGGTCTACAAAATGCATACTGCCCTTTTCGCCCTCGAAGATCTCGCTTTTTTTGATAGAATCGGGACGGGAGAAGTAAAGCGACGTTGCGTCCGCTCTTGCGGCAGCTATTGCGTACCCTCTGTCTATGTCGTTCTGAGGATAGTCACATGAGCCTGGCTGACCGTTTGAATATGTGTCGTGACTTTCTGCCCAGTAAACGAGCTTGTTGGCAGCGATTCCTCTATGCGTCCAGTTGCCGTCGAGCGTCGGAACCTTTTTATATGTAAAAGCCATTCCTATATTACTGCTGTAATCGGAGTCGGTCACGCTCATGTACTGAGCATACTCAGCCATAAGCTCGTCGTGATCCTTGCCGTCAACGGGTCCGCTGAGTATCTCGCCGTAGTTGTAAAGCCCGTTGTCGGTAGCGGTCTTCCAGAAGTCGCTGCCCTCGCTCGGAAGGGCAATGTGCTTTGCAGCGTCCCAGCGTATGCCGTCAACACCAAGACTCTTGAGTTCCAGACCGTAGTCTCTTGCAAGCTGCTGAACGTAGGGGTGCTCGGTATTGAGGTCGGTAAGTCCCGACAGACTTCCGTTTGTGATATTCGAACGTCTGTTATAGTTGGTGATTGGCTTGTGCTCGTGCCAATATTCGTCCTTTGCAAGCTCGTCGCCGGACGAAACGAGGATCTCCTTCGCAAGATGGTTTGCTACGACGTCCATAATTATGTTTATGCCATACTTCTCCGCCTCGCTGCAAAGCTCGACAAGCTCCTCTCTTGTGTTGAATTGGCTCGGAAGAATAGAGTTGCGATTCATATATGAGCCGCCCTTGGTTTCTATACCTGTCGGGTCGTAGAATTTCAGTCCGTACGGCTGATAAACGATATACCACGGATAGTATTCGTAGAATGCATTCTGAGCAGGGGATACCTGAATAGAGGTGAAGCCTGCCTTTGCAATGCTCGGAAGCTCGGCTGTGATATCCCTGTATTTCCATGTGAAGCAGTGGAGGATAGTTCCGTCCTGAATGGAGTCTGCGAGGCGATAACCTGTCGGCTGATCCGGAGTAGCCTGTGCCTGAGGTTCTGCCGTTTCGTCTGCCTTTGCGGTAATGCTCATAGCAGCAGATGATGCCGCAAGTATGCCTGCAAGTATCAGACTGAGAAGCTTTTTTGATTTGTCTGTGTAGCTTTTTTTCATTAGAAAAGCACCGTCCTTTGAATAGCTTTTTTATTTTTAACACTCAACGTAGATTTTCAATAGATTAGGTAATGCCTGCAGCCGAATGCCGAACGGCGAAGGAACAGAATAGATTTGTCTGCGTTATTTTCCGATAGATTGCGGTCTTTTCGGGGTCGAGACAGCGAGAAAACATACTCTGCCGTACCGAACAACATCCGGGTTTGATTTTCCAAAATCGGTTTCCCGATTTCAATTACTATTATATCACTGTCATCTAAAGTTCATCTGAAGAAATGAGGGCTTTTCAGATTTTTTTAAAAATTTTTTGAGATTTTTTTCACCGAAAATGCAAAACACCTGCAGACGTTTGCCCACAGGTGTTTTGTCGATCAATCAGTCACAAGCTCGTTACAATAGATCAATTATAATTAACAATTAAAGGTGTTCCGATAAGGTCGTTGGAATGCAGATTTATCGTGTACCGCAGTATGAGCATTGCATCCTTTGCGGTAATATTGTAATCCTCGTTGACGTCGCCCAAAGACCAACTGCCGTAATCGTGATAGCCTATGGTGTATCTAAGTATTTTCAGAGCGTCTTTCGAAGTCACCTTACCGTCATTGTCATAGTCGCCGTATATTCCTTCGAAATTGGTTTGCCAGTAATCGAACTCGGGATAGACTAATAATATTCCGTAACCGCTGTAACCGGTTGTTAATCTTTTACCCCGTAGATCATCAGATGAGATGATAGTCCCATGTCCGTCACTGAAGAAAACATATGACCAGCCGCTGTTTTTGAAGCTCTCGGGAATAGTATATGAAAAATAATTGTTGCCCTCGGGCGTCATTTTCTCAAACGGTACGTCGTTTGTTTCGATCTCTTCCTTATCGGAGATGTAGATGTAAACCTCGTCCCACTGCGTTTTCAGGTTGTCGAATGTGATGCGGTTGCTGTCTTTGTAGTTTTCGGGACGCTCACGTCCAAGATAGGATGTGTACCACGCGCCGCTGCTTAGCATACCGTGGGAATCGTAGTAGATAACGATCGGTTCTTTGCGGTATTTGTTATACTCATATTCAACCTTGCGTTCCGATATGGTATTGCCCTTGCCGTCGGAGAAGATAACGTTAATTGCGGTCAAGGGATAGTCCTTGAATTTCTCGGGGATAGTATATGTGTAGTACTCGTTGCCTATATCGGTCATCTTTTCACCGGGGAAATCCGCATTTGTCACTTCGTCATCTGTTTCCTTGCAGGAGAGATAGACGTATACTTCCGACCATGCCGTTTCGCCGTTGTCAAATGAGATGCGGTTTCTCTCACGAGCTTCTTCGGTTGGATCGGGACGCTGCGAGGGATCGAGATAGAATTCGTATGATTCGGAGAATTCTCTGCCGTTTATCGAGGTTCCTTTTAATTCGAGAGTGAAATGATTCCCTACCTTTGAGCCTTTGCCGAATGTAATAACATCTCCGTCGGTGAAATCCTTTGTTTCTGTGGAGATAACCTCATTGTTTCTTGTTTCCGTGAGAGTGTAGGATGCCTTTTCGACAGATACGCTTCGAAGGGTGACGCTCATTTCGCCGTAGAACTTGTTCGATCCTTCCGACTCTGCGTAAAGTCTGCCGAGCATAGGAGAATCGTAGAGAACGGCTATTCCGCTGTCGCCGACAGTGCCTGTGATGGTGTCTTTGGTGACGGAAAATGTGTTGCCCGATACCTCGTCGATATATGTACCCGGAACTGCATAGCCGCCTGCGTTCGGGACTGTTACCTCGCCCGCTTCGTCGCCGCAAACAAGAACTGCGCCGCCGTTTTCTCTTGTAATTACTGCGACATTATCCGCTGCTGCATAGCAGTCCTTTTTGCCGACCATAGCATTGTGGAAATGGTTGACTGCGCTGATCTCGGGGCTTATGAAGTGGGTGCTTCCTTTATGCCCGAAATAGATCTCGTCCTTTACGGTCGATGAAGGACGTGACAGATAGAGTGAGGTTGCGTCGGCTCTTGCGGCTGCAACTGCGTATGCTCGGTCGATAACGTTCTGGGACATATTGTTTGTGCCGCCGTATTGACCGTCGTTTGAGTAGGTGTCGTGGCTCTCGCCCCAGTAAACCAGCTTGTCGGCGGTAACGCCTCGTTTTGTCCAGTTTCCGTCGGATACGGGAACCTTTTTCAAGTTAAATGCTCCGAAAAGATTTTCGCTGTATTTTGAGTCGGTAACGCTCATGTACTCGGCATATTCTGCCATAAGCTCATCGTGATTATTGTCGTCGGTGGGACCGGTGAGAATCTCTCCGTAATTGTAAAGCCCCGTGTCGCAAACGATCTTCCAGTAGTCGCTGCCCTCACTCGGGAGCGCAATGTGCTTGGCTGCGTCCCAGCGGATACCGTCAACTCCCATGCTTTTGAGGTCGTTCAGGTATTCAACGGTGAGCTGCTGAATATACTCGTTTTCGGTGTTGAGGTCGGTAAGACCGCCGATATTGTTAAATGTGATGTTCTGCCGTCTGCTGTAATTGCTGATGGATTTACCGTTGTTTGCGTGCCAGTATTCTTCTTTTGAAAGTTCGTCGCCCTCATCGTCGTGATACCATCTCTGCATATGATTGCCGATAACATCCATGATGATGTTGATACCGTACTTATCGGCTTCGGCACAAAGCTCGGTGAGGTCTTCTCGTGTTTTGAACATATCTTCGCAGAATGCTAGTTCTTCCGGACAATATGCTTCGTACCAGGGTGTTCCTTCGAGTCTTATTCCTTCTTCGTTGTACCAACCTGTCATATCCGGCAGGGAGGTCTGCGCAGGAGATATCTGTATGGAAGTAAAGCCTGCGCTTGCAATTTGCTGAAGTTCTGCCGTTATGTCGGAGTATCTCCAGTTGAAGCAGTGGAGGATAGTTCCCTCCTGAATGCTGTCTGCAAGCTTATAGCCTGCGGCTTTGTCCTGTGTGGCTGTTACATCAGCGGTTTCCTTTTCCTCGGCATTTGCAGAAATGCCCAAGGAAGTTACTGAAGAGGCTGAAAGCAAACCTGCAAGGATAAAACTTATCAGTTTCTTTGTGTTGTTTTTCATTTTTACACCGTCCTTTTGTAAACATAATATCAATTATATAAACAACCTTAATTTCGTTTTGGGTTCAATTTCGTGAAAAAAAGTGTAAATATATTTGTATTTATTATATTATAACACGATAATCTGAAGTTTATCTAAAGAAAACGGCTTTTTTGAGAAAAATTTAAAAAATATTATTTATATACCGTGTTTATATTGTAAACATCGGTTTTGTGAGTTATAATAACAATATGAAGTGATTTGGAGGTTCTGTATGAAAATAGGAAAAAGAGAATTTGATACCTGTAATAACACATACACTATGGGCATATTGAACATTACGCCCGACTCGTTTTATGACGGAGGAAAATGGAATAACATTACGTCCGCTCTGAAGCACACCGAAGAGATGATCGAAGAGGGTGCGGATATTATAGATATCGGAGGAGAATCCACCCGTCCGGGGTATACGAAAATAACCTCTGATGAAGAGATCGACAGGATAGTACCGGTGATAACAGAGATAAAGAAGAGGTTCGATATTCCCGTATCGGTGGATACATACAAATCAGATGTGGCAAGAGCTGCGCTCGATGTCGGTGCTGATCTGATAAACGACATATGGGGGCTTAAATATGATGGCGGCATGGGGAAGGTGATCTCGGAATATAACGTGCCGTGCTGCCTTATGCACAACAAAAGCGAGGCGGTGTATGATGATTTCATAGATGATCTGAAAAAAGAAACGCTTCAATGCGTAAAGCTTGCGTCCGAGGCAGGAATAGATAAGGACAAAATTATTCTTGATCCGGGCGTCGGATTCGGGAAAACCTACGAGATGAATTTATCGGCGCTTGCGAATCTCGGAGAGTTTGTGAAACTCGGTTATCCCGTTTTGCTCGGCTGTTCGGGCAAGTCGGTCATAGGGAACACGCTTGATCTGCCGAAGGATGAGCGTATTGAGGGTACTCTTGTGACGACGGTGTTGGCGGTGCAAAGCGGCTGTTCGTTCGTGAGGGTACATAATATAAAAGAAAATATTCGTGCAATAAAAATGACTAAGGCGATAATGAGGGCAAAATGATGAATGACTATATAACGGTATCCCGTCTTGAGGTATACGCCAATCACGGGGTGTTTCCGGAGGAGAACAAGCTCGGGCAGAAATTTGTGATCTCTCTGAAGCTGTATCTCGATCTGAGCAAAGCCGGCGCGGACGATGATTTAACGCAGTCTGTCGATTACGGGCAGGTATGCCGCAGGGTATGCGATCTTGCGAAATCCGATACATATAAGCTGATAGAAAAGCTTTCGTATGAGATAACTCAGACGCTGCTCGATGAGTATGAGCTTCTGAAGGCTGTCGAAGCTACTGTCGAAAAACCGTGGGCGCCCATCGGACTTCCGCTTGACACGGTGAGCGTTACGGTGAAAAGGGCAAGGCATATGGCATATATCGCTGTAGGCTCCAACATGGGCGACAGGGAGAGCTATATCGGAACGGCGATAGAGAAATTAAATCATACAAGAGGGTGTCGTGTTCTGAGAACATCGTGTCTTCTTGAAACTAAGCCGTACGGAGTGACAGACCAGCCCGATTTTCTCAACGGAGCGTTATGTGTATCGACTTATCTTAGACCGCATGAGCTGTTGGAGCTTCTGCAAAGACTTGAAAACGAAGCTATGAGAGTGAGAGAACGCCGCTGGGGTCCGAGAACGCTCGATCTGGATATTCTTCTGTATGACGATGTTGTCATAAACGATGAGCGGCTGTGTATACCTCATGCGGATATGAAGAACAGGGAGTTTGTATTAAAGCCGCTTGAAGAGATAGCACCCTTTGCTCTGCACCCGATATATAAGAAAACGGTTAGGGAGATGCTGGAGGAATTAGTTTAATGCGGAATCTTAAGGAACCACTGAATAAATCACGTCCTTCGGACTGAGCACCAAATTTGCTTGCATCTTTAGTCTCGCCTGCCGGCTCGATCGGTGCTTCTGCTGCG
>OMYH01000007.1:0-32468 GCA_900315255.1 uncultured Eubacteriales bacterium
GGTGCTTCTGCTGCGCAGAGGTCTCCACTGGAGACCCGCACTGTCAAATTCGTCTCAAAATTCTTGAAATACGTCAGTATTCCTGCGAATTTTTCAACTGATTTGCCTAAAAATCTGACTTCGCAATATAGGCACTCGATTTAATCAGCGTCTCCTTAACAAACAAAGTGGGAGGTAGATCTTATGTCAATCACAGCAACGGAATTAAAAATGAATTTAGGCAAGTACCTGCTTATGGCTGCAACGGAAGATGTGTATATCACACGAAACGGCAAGATCGTCGCAAAGCTGACAGCGCCTTATCAAAACAAACTTGATATAGTAAACGAACTGTTTGGCAGCGTACCCGACACAATGACGTTGGAGGAAGCTCGGGAAGAGAGGCTTGATAAGGTATGAATGTACTTCTTGATACCTGTGTTGTAATGGATTTCATTCAAAGCAGAGAGCCGTTCGCACACGATGCAAAAAAAATAATGCAGGCAGCGGCAATGGATCTTTTCAGCGGATTCATCACGGCAAAATCGGCAACCGATATATACTATCTTTCGCATCGCTGTACACATAGTGATAAGGAAAGCCGCATAAAGCTTAGTAAGCTGCTTAAAATTGTAAATATGCTTGACAGCAGTGCGGAAGATGTTTATAATGCGATTCCGTCAGCCGTTTCCGATTTTGAGGATGCCGTTATGATCGAAACGGCTGTTCGTTCACAAATGGATTGCATTGTTACAAGAAATAAAAAGGACTATGCAAAGTCAAGTGTCACAGTTTATTCACCCGAACAGTTTATTGAAATTCTCGAAAAGTTATAAAACACAATTACCCGACTGTTACCTATCGGGAAATAAATTGATAATTGAATATTATAATAATATAAACCCGAAAGAGTTCAAAGCTCCGTCGGGTTTTGTGTTTTGTTGAATAATAGTATTATCAGATTTCCTCAGACCTTGTGCCGATCTCCGCGAGATTATACGGCGTACTTTGATAAACAAAGTAGTTCAGCCAGTTGATGAACAAGAGATTTGCGTAGCTTTTCCATTTCATCATCGGAGTTTTGTCTGTATTGTTTTCGGGGAAATAATTCTTCGGTATCTTCGGGTCGATACCCTTGTTGAGATCTCTGAAAAACTCGTTTTTCAGAGTTTCACGGTCATATTCGGGGTGACCGAGGATAAAGAACTGTCTGCCCTTTTTGTCTGCGATAATAGACGCTCCCGCTTCGTCCGACATGGAGAGTATCTCAAGTCGGCTGTGTTTTTGTATGTCTGATGTCTTTACACCCGTGTTTCTCGAATGGGGAAGATAGAACAGATCGTCGATACCTCTCATTAATGGGTGCATGGAGTTGAGTACACGGTGAGAATAAACTCCCGACAGCTTTTCGTCAAATGTGTGTTTCGGTATGTTGTAATGATAGTAAAGCCCTGCCTGAGCTCCCCAGCATATATGGAGGGTGGAGCAGACATTTTTCTTGCTCCATTTCATGATCGTGCATAATTCGTCCCAATAATCGACCTCGCTGAAGCTCAGCAGCTCTACGGGTGCCCCCGTGATTATCATACCGTCATAGTAATTATTCTTAACGTCATCAAAGACATTGTAAAATGACATGAGATGATCCTGCGGAGTGTTCTTTGAAACGTGTGACGCCATCTGCAGAAATTCTATATCCACCTGAAGAGGACTGTTCCCGAGAAGACGCAGCAGCTGAGTTTCCGTTACTATCTTTGTGGGCATGAGATTCAGGATAAGTATTTTAAGCGGACGTATATCCTGTGTGCTTGCACGCTCGTTTGTCATTACGAAAACATTTTCCTGTTCGAGAATTTTTGCGGCAGGCAGGTCACTCGGAATTTTAATAGGCATAGTATCACCTTTACAAATAGTATAATAATTGTTTCAATACCGCACAAGGACCGCCTTTCGGTATAAGCTCTGTGCGGTATTGTCTTAACAATCGGTCTGCGTCATAATTGTAGACGCGCAGGCGTTCGCCTGATTAATACTGCTTGCCCCAGAATACCTGGTGCTTTGCGGGTCTGCCGCAGCATACGCATACATCGGAAATATGCTCCTCTTCAAAAGGAATACATCTCGACTTAACGCCGCCTGTGACTTCCTTTATCTTGTCCTCGCACTCAACATCGCCGCACCACATAGCCTTGATGAAGCCCGGCTTGTTCTTTGCAGTATCGACAAATTCATCGAATGTAGTTGCCGTGAATGTCTTTTCCTGCATATTTGCAAGAGCCTTGTCGTACATAGCCTGATGAACCTGCTCCAGTGCCTGCGCAACTGCCTGTTCAATGTTATCAAGCGATACGAACTGCTTTTCTCTGTTGTCACGTCTTACGATAACGCACTGATTCTTTTCGATATCCTTCGGGCCGATCTCCACACGCACGGGAACACCCTTCATCTCGTACTGCGAGAACTTCCAGCCGGGACTGTTGTCGGAGTCGTCAAGCTTCACTCTGAACTGCCTTGCAAGTCTTGTTTTAAGCTCGTCTGCCTTTTCGAGTACGCCCTCTTTGTGCTGTGCAACGGGGATAACCGCAACTTGTATAGGCGAGATTTTCGGGGGTAGTACAAGACCGTCGTCGTCGCCGTGTACCATGATAATAGCGCCAATCATTCTTGTGGAAACACCCCATGACGTCTGATGAGGATACTGCAGCTTGTTGTCTCTGCCCGTGAATGTGATGTCGAATGCCTTTGCAAAGCCGTCGCCGAAATAGTGTGACGTACCGCCCTGGAGAGCTACTCCGTTGTGCATCATTGGCTCGATCGTGTAGGTAGCCTCTGCGCCTGCGAATGTCTCCTTGCGTGTCTTTTTGCCGACTACCGCAGGGATAGCAAGAGTTTCTCTGTAGAAGTCCTCATATACCTTCAGCATACGAAGTGTTTCTTCTTTAGCCTCCTCTGCGGTTTCGTGCATGGTGTGACCTTCCTGCCACAGAAACTCCGATGTCCTCAGAAACGGACGGGTAGTCTTTTCCCAGCGCATAACGCTGCACCACTGGTTGTAGAGCTTTGGAAGGTCTCTGTATGAGTTGATTATATTTTTGTAATGCTCGCAGAAAAGAGTCTCCGATGTCGGACGAACGCAAAGACGTTCGGCAAGCTTTTCGCTGCCGCCCTGTGTGACCCATGCAACCTCGGGAGCGAATCCTTCAACGTGATCTTTCTCTTTTTGGAGAAGGCTTTCGGGGATAAGCATAGGCATATACACGTTCTCATGTCCTGTTTCTTTGAAACGTCTGTCCAGGTCTGCCTGGATGTTTTCCCAGATAGCGTAGCCGTAGGGGCGGAAGATCATGCAGCCCTTTACGCCCGAATAATCACATAATTCTGCTTTTTTTACAATGTCGGTGTACCACTTTGCGAAATCTTCGTCACGGGAAGTGATAGCTTCGACCATCTTTTTGTTCTGTGCCATAATTTGTTCCTCCGTATAAACATTAATACATCTTTAAATTATAAACAATATTGCGAAATAATTCAACCTTTTTTGAGAAATTTCAAAAAATAATGCCCGCAATGATCTGCGGGCTGAGTCGGTTTTTTAAATTATTACTCGTTGTCTTCTATATAAGCAACAATGTCGGCAACGGTTTTCACGCTTGCTGCGGTTTCATCAGGAACCTCAATCTCGAATTCGTCCTCGATAGCCATAAGTACATCTGCCATATCGAGTGAATCTGCGCCGAGATCGTCCGCAAGATTGGTGTCAAGTGTAATTTCCTTTTCGTCTGTACCGAACTGTTCTGCAAGAATAGCTCTGAGTTTTTCAAATACCATAAAAAATCCTCCTGAATCGCTATGATTAAAATTAACACTATACACATATTATTAGTTATTTGGCTGTTTGTCAATATACTTTTGAAAAATTTTTCAGAAAAATTAATGAAGAGATTATCATTGACATAAATAATGATGATTTGTATAATAAAATATAGATAAATATATAAAAAATTATGAGGTGGAGTTTATGATCAATATGATGACGCTGTCCGACAGCGATAAGGTGGAGAAGGCGCTGCAGTCTTACAACCTGCTGTCGATAATCGTTGTTGCGGTAATTGCGGGTGTAATTATTGCGCTTATGTGTACGCTGGCTGTTGCAGTCAAGAAGAGCCGAAGACCTGTGAGGAGCCGCAGAAGTCTTGATAACTATAAAAAAACGCAGGGCAGGATAACAAAAGTGGAAGAGGAAACGTATTTTGTTAAACCATATGTACACAAGCCGCAGCTTATGACAGATGATTTTAATAAAAACAAAAAGAAAGTGTTCAGCGCAGTCGAAAATCAGATCGCCGAGGACGCCGTCAGAGAGATGTCGAAGCCGATAGAGAAAAAACGCTATAAGGTCAACTATACCTTTGCCGTGGAGAATCTGGGCGATGGCTTCTGCGGTGAATGTCTGGTTTATGAAAAAACAGACAGCATAGAGAAGGGTAAGCCGATAGACGTTTTATATGACCCGGAGCATCCGCAGATCAACTATACAGAGCACAGCAGGCCTGTGTGAGAGGGTCAAAGCTATGAATAAGCTGTTTTCTCTCGACTCAAGACTTGCCCTGTGCGCAGATTATGTTCGTGAGGGCGCTCGCCTTGCCGATATAGGCACCGACCACGCATATTTGCCTGTGTGGCTTGCCGTTAGCGGAAGGATAAAGTCCGCAGCAGCCTGTGACGTTCGCCAAAAGCCCCTGCAAAGCGGGAGCGAAAATATAGATAAATACGGCTGCGGCAATATAGTCACCACAAGGCTTAGCGACGGACTCGACGAGGTATCACCTGCCGAAGCCGACGACATAGTCCTTGCAGGCATGGGCGGCGAGCTGATAGTGAAAATAATCTCCCGTACCGAGTGGCTTAAAGATCCCGATAAGCATATTATCATGCAGCCGATGACCAAAGCGTTTGTACTAAGGGAGTATCTGTGCAAAAACGGATTTGATATTATCAACGAAAAAGCCTGCGCCTTTGCAGGCAAAAATTATTCCGTAATGCTTGCCGTTTATGACGGCAGAAGAAGAGAGTATCCCTGCAGCTTTTATTATTCGGGAAAGCTTGCTGCGGACGACCCGTTCGCAGCGGAGTATATTAAACAGATAATAAAAAAGCTTAGCTATAAAGCACAGGGCAGACGGCACAGCGGTGAAACGGACATTCCCGAATATAATATTATAAATGAATTAAAAGAAAAATTCGGAGTTGATATTGATGACAACGGTTAAAGATATTTATGATTACATAGACAGCTTTGCCCCGTTTGATACGCAGGAGAGCTACGACAACGCAGGCATACTGACAGGCAGCCCGCAGGATAGCGTTACAAGGGCGCTGATTGCGCTTGACATAACAACGTCTGTTGTCAGAGAGGCGGATAAAATAAATGCGCAGCTTATCGTTAGTCACCACCCGATAATTTTCCGCCCGATAAAGAGTGTTATGAAGGGTACTGCTTTATATGCGCTGGTGCAGAAGGGTATTTCGGCGATATGCGCCCACACAAACCTTGACAAGTCACAGGAGTTCGGTGTAAACACTGCGCTTGCCGATATAATGGGGCTTAAAAATCGAAGAGTGAGCGATAAGGGAGAGCTGCTTTTTACGGCAGAAACAAGCAGCTCTATGACCGCAGAGAAGTTTGCACAGCTAATTAAGGAAAGTTTATCTTTGGAGGGTATCGGCTATACCGACAGCGGCAGAATGATCAGTAAGGTAGGCTTCTGCTCAGGCGCAGGCGGCGAAGAGATATTCACGGCAGTATCGGACGGCTGCGACGCTTTTGTGACGGGCGAAATGAAGCATCATGAAATTATTTTTGCAAATGAGAATAATATTTCGGTATTCATTTTAGGACATTTCGGATCGGAGAACGTTGTGATAAGACCGCTTGCCGAGAAGCTGTCCGAGAGGTTCCCCGAAGTTGAATTTATCGTTATGCCGAACGATACGGACGGGGTTACGGTTATTTAGTGCGGAATGCGGAATGCGGACCGTGCAAAAAGACAAAGTAAAAAGAGCCTTCTCCCTCGGTCGCCGCACGGCGACGGGTAAATTCCGTCAAATTTTATTGTTAACATTAGCCTTCTCCCTCGGGAGAAGGTGGCGGTCGGCGAGCGCCGACGGGCAAGTTCCGTCAAACTTTATTGTTAACCATAGACCTTTCCGCACATTATGTTTATTTTTTATCGACAATAATGAGGGGGGTCGGCTAAAGGCAACAATAGGAGTAAAATCAAATGCTAACGCATACATTTAAAAAAATGTCAGATATACAATAAATGAGATGTGCGGCGATTAATGATGTTTCTGATTATGTCGGGCGGAAATACCTGCGGGCGTGTGCCCGCCACTTTACTAAGTCGTTCACCGCAGTAAAGCTTTTATGCGGTGAATAATTACGTATCAAAGAAAGCATGACGTAATTTACCTGCGGGCGTGTGCCCGCCACTGCGTGACATCTTCTCCTCAAGGAGAAGACTTTGCTTTGTTCTGTCATTACAGCCTTTAATTTATATTCTACTTTAGAATTACACACTTAGTCAACACATGAGTCTCACCTCCCCTAAGGACTGTAAGTTATTTTGGATTCATGGAAGAAACCCGCATAGAATCAGGGTTTTTACATAATTCCAAGCTTTGGATTTATGGGGAGTAAATATATGAACAGACCCGCATAGAATCAGGACTTTTTCCATGAATCCAAAATAAACTATTGTATTAAGGGAGTGATGAGACGCATGGCGGGCGGTATAAAACTTAAAACTGAAGACTGAAGACTTAAAAATGGTGTGGGAATCACGCTGTGTTCTGTCATGTATGCAATCAGGAACTAATTTCAATGTGCAATGATTGTGAGGGATCATGGTTTGCTGTGCCATTTGTATTAATTCGGAGCGAAGCGACCCGATAATTCCACACTCCAAACTCCACACTTATAAAAGGTTTGACGCGAGTTCAGAGTGAGTATCACAACAAACCACGAACGCTTAATGCCTGTCGGCGCTTGCCGACCGCATAACACAGGCAGTAAAAATACACTAAAAAAAGTATATTTTACCGTCACTCTTGACAATAATATAGAAAAGAAAAAAATCGTGTTTTTCAAAAAAATAATTGTTGACTTTTAAATTACAATAATGTACAATAGATAATTGTGGGGAAAGTCTATCCTTTTCCCATTATTTTTGAGGAAAGGAGTAATGCGAGAAATGCCAACCTTTAACCAACTTGTTAGAAAGGGCAGAGAGGTATCCGAGAAGAAGGCAAAGGCACCTGCTCTTCTGAAGGGCTGGAACTCAAAGAAGCGCAGAGCTATCGACCAGAGTTCACCGCAGAAGAGAGGCGTGTGCACAGCTGTAAAGACAGCTACACCTAAGAAGCCTAACTCGGCTCTCAGAAAGATCGCCAGAGTAAGACTCTCAAACGGAATCGAAGTATCTTCATACATTCCGGGTGTTGGTCACAACCTGCAGGAGCACAGCGTAGTTCTCATCAGAGGCGGACGTGTTAAGGACCTCCCGGGTGTTCGTTACCACATCATCAGAGGTACGCTTGATGCACAGGGTGTTGCAAAGCGTATGCAGGCACGTTCAAAGTACGGCGCTAAGCGTCCGAAGGCAGGTAAGTAAAGGAAAGACAAATTCTTAAATCTGATTTTAAGAGTATGCTGCTCAATACGGAGCGTTAATATAAATTCGCCTCTGTATTGGTCACGGGAGTTTGTCACTTTCGAGTACCTATGAGATCATTATTATTTATGAAGGAGGGAAGTTAAGATGCCAAGAAGAGGTCAGATTGCTAAAAGAGATGTTTTAGCAGATCCTATCTACAACTCAAAGCTTGTTACTCGTCTTATCAACAACATCATGTACGACGGCAAAAAGGGCGTAGCTCAGAAGATCGTTTACGGTGCTTTTGATATTGTACAGACAAAGACAGGAAGAGATCCGCTTGAGGTTTTCGAGGAGGCTATGGAGAACGTAATGCCTGTGCTCGAAACAAAGACACGCCGTGTCGGCGGTGCCAACTATCAGGTGCCGATGGAGGTTCGTCCCGAGAGAAGACAGACTTTAGGTCTGCGTTGGATCTCAAAGTATTCCAGACTGCGTTCTGAGAAGACTATGAAGGAAAGACTTGCAGGAGAGATCCTTGATGCTGTCAACGGTGCAGGCGGCGCTGCTAAGAAGCGTGACGATACACACAAGATGGCAGAAGCAAACAAGGCTTTCGCACATTTCAGATGGTAATTATAATAGGAGGATACTATGCCAAGAGAAGTTTCGCTTGAAAAAACTCGTAATATCGGTATCATGGCTCACATCGATGCCGGTAAAACAACTACGACAGAGCGTATCCTATTCTATACAGGTATCAACCATAAGATTGGTGAAACACACGAGGGTGCTTCTACAATGGACTGGATGGCTCAGGAGAAGGAGAGAGGTATCACCATCACTTCTGCTGCTACTACCTGCTACTGGCAGGGCAGCGAGCACCAGTATGACAAGCACCGTATCAATATAATTGACACACCCGGACACGTTGACTTTACGGTAGAGGTTGAGCGTTCGCTTCGAGTTCTCGACGGATCCGTAACGGTTCTTTGTGCAAAGGGCGGTGTTGAGCCACAGTCTGAGACTGTATGGCGTCAGGCTGACAACTATAAGGTACCCCGTATGGTATACGTCAACAAGATGGACATCATGGGTGCAGACTTCTACAGAGTTGTTCAGATGATGAAGGATCGCTTGAAATGTAATGCCGTTCCGATACAGCTGCCTATCGGTTCGGAGGATACCTTTAAGGGTATTATTGACCTCATAACCATGAAGGCTGAGATCTACTACGATGATCTCGGAAAGGATATGAGAGAGGAAGAGATTCCCGAGGATATGAAGGATCTCGCAGAGGAGTACCACGAGAAGCTCATTGAGTCTGTTGCAGAGCTTGACGAGGAGCTTATGGAGAAATACTTTGGCGGCGAGGAGCTCACAATAGATGAGATCAAGTCAGTTATCCGTAAGGCAACAATAGATAACACAATGGTTCCCGTATGCTGCGGTACATCTTATCGTAACAAGGGTGTTCAGAAGCTTCTGGACGCAATCATTGATTATATGCCTGCTCCGACAGACATCCCCGCTATCAAGGGCGTAAACCCCAACACAGACGAGGAGATCGAAAGACACGCATCCGACACAGAGCCGTTCTCGGCGCTTGCATTCAAGATTGCAACAGACCCGTTCGTAGGTAAGCTGTGCTTCTTCAGAGTGTACTCGGGCAGCGTTGACGCAGGTACAACAGTTTATAACTCAACAAAGGACAAGAATGAGCGTATCGGCCGTATCGTACAGCTTCACGCTAATTCAAGAACAGATATCCAGACTTGCTACGCAGGCGATATCGCAGGCGCTATCGGTCTTAAGACTACAACAACAGGTGATACACTCTGTGACGAAAAGAACCCCGTAATCCTTGAGTCTATGGAGTTCCCGGAGCCGGTTATCCGTGTTGCAATCGAGCCTAAGACAAAGGCAGGTCAGGAAAAGATGGGTATTGCTCTTGCAAAGCTTGCAGAGGAAGACCCGACCTTCAAAGCATACACAGACGAAGAGACAGGTCAGACAATTATCGCAGGTATGGGTGAGCTTCACCTTGAGATCATCGTTGACAGACTTCTCAGAGAGTTTAAGGTAGAGGCAACAGTCGGCAAGCCGCAGGTTGCTTACAAAGAGACGATCAAGGGCAGTTCCGATGTTGATCAGAAGTACGCTCGTCAGTCAGGCGGTAAGGGTCAGTACGGTCATGTTAAGATCAAGCTTGAGCCGAACCCGGGCAAGGGTTACGAGTTCGTGAACGCAGTTGTCGGCGGCGCTATCCCGAAGGAGTACATTCCTGCTGTAGACGCAGGTATCCAGGGCGCTATGCAGTGCGGTGTTCTCGCTAACTACAATGTAGTTGACGTAAAGGTTACTCTTTATGACGGTTCTTATCATGAGGTCGACTCTTCTGAAATGGCATTTAAGATCGCAGGTTCTATGGCGTTCAAGGAGGCTATGAAGAAGGCACAGCCGATTCTCCTCGAGCCCCTCATGAAGGTTAACGTTATCGTTCCTGAGGATTACATGGGCGACGTTATCGGCGACCTTAACTCACGCCGTGGTATGATCAGAAGCATGGAGACAGAGAACGGTACATCAAGAATCACATCTAATGTTCCGCTGTCAGAGATGTTCGGTTACGCAACAGACCTTCGTTCCAAGACACAGGGACGTGGTCAGTATGTAATGGAGCCCGACACCTATCAGGAGGTTCCGAAGAACATCGGTGAGGCTATCATGACAAGCCGTAAGAAGGCAGATTGATAATTCTCACAAAATTTACAAAAAGGTGTTGCAATTTTCCTGAAAACTTGCTATTATATATTTAATCAATTAAAAAAGGAGTGATTTTCCAATGGCAAAGGAAAAATTTGAAAGAAATAAGCCGCATGTTAACATTGGTACAATCGGCCACGTTGACCACGGTAAAACAACTCTTACAGCTGCTATCACAAAGGTTCTCGGCCTTGAGGGTTCAGCAGACTTCGTAGATTACGCTAACATCGATAAGGCTCCCGAGGAGAGAGAGCGTGGTATCACAATCAACACAGCACACGTTGAGTATGAGACAGCCAACCGTCACTATGCTCACGTTGACTGCCCCGGTCATGCCGACTACGTTAAGAACATGATCACAGGTGCTGCTCAGATGGACGGTGCTATCCTCGTTGTATCTGCTGCTGACGGTCCTATGCCTCAGACAAGAGAGCACATCCTTCTTTCTCGTCAGGTTGGCGTTCCTTACATCGTAGTATTCATGAACAAGACTGATCAGGTAGACGATGAAGAGCTTCTCGACCTCGTAGAGATGGAGATCAGAGAGCTTCTCGACGAGTATGAGTTCCCCGGCGACGACACACCGATCATCAAGGGTTCTGCATTCCTCGCACTTGATTCTGATTCTAAGGATCCTAACGCTCCCGAGTATAAGTGCATTCACGAGCTCATGGAGGCTGTTGACTCTTACATTCCTACTCCTGAGCGTAAGGCAGACCTTCCGTTCCTTATGCCTGTTGAGGACGTATTCACAATCACAGGTCGTGGTACAGTTGCTACAGGTAGAGTTGAGAGAGGTCAGCTCAGAACTTCTGAGGAAGTTGAGATCGTTGGTCTTACAGATGAGAAGAGAAAAGTTGTTGTTACAGGTATCGAGATGTTCAGAAAGATCCTTGACTATGCTGAGGCAGGCGACAACATCGGTGTTCTTCTCCGTGGTGTTCAGAGAAATGAGATCGAGCGTGGTCAGGTTCTGGCTAAGCCCGGCACAATCCATCCTCACACAAAGTTCCGTGGTCAGGTTTATGTACTGACTAAGGATGAGGGCGGTCGTCACACTCCGTTCTTCAACAACTATCGTCCCCAGTTCTATTTTAGAACAACTGACGTTACAGGCGTAATCACCCTTCCCGAGGGAACACAGATGTGTATGCCCGGTGATAACGTAGAGATGGACGTTGAGCTTATCACACCTATCGCAATCGAAGTTGGTCTGCGTTTCGCTATCCGTGAGGGCGGCCGTACAGTAGGTTCAGGTGCTGTTACAGCTATCAACGAGTAATTTCTTTCATAGTAATTGCATGATATTTCCCCTTGTCCTTGTGGCAGGGGGATTTTTTTCGGATAGTTTGTTCTCTTCTATATTCCTTTTGTCGTTGGGCTGAGGGTCGCTATGCGGTAACGAGCAAGTTTCGCCTAACTTTACTGTTAACAATAATGTTTCCTGCACAATTAATTTCACTTCCTCCCGAAACTAATCGGGGGGATTTTTGTATTTGGCAAATATATACAAAAACAATCAAAATTGTTTTATATCTATCTTCATATATACATTACATTAAGTGTATAAATATATCACAAAACGGCTATATTATATTATTGAAAATTTATTCGGAAACGCTTTTCAAAATAGACATCTGATTTGTCCGTAATACAAAAGGTTTCTGAAAATCACAATTACAGGGAGTGTTTAAGATGAGCAAAGAAATGAAGAAAATGATCTCAAAGGTGCTTATATGCTGTATGCTGTTATCGGCATCATACACGGGAATAACGGCAAACGCTGTTGAGGCTGACGAGGCTCAGGCTGCCGAGACACAGGTCGAGCAGGCAGAAGGCTATCGTGTTAAGGAACCACTGATTAAATCACGTCCTTCGGACTGAGCACCAAATTTGCTTGCATCTTTTTGTCAAATTGCACTCAAAATCCTTGAAATACGTCAGCGCTCAATTTAATCAGTGTCTCCTTAAGTTTATCACAAACGGAATCCATGTGGAGTATGACGGCAAAGAGATTTCCGACGGTGAGACGGTTATCTCAACGAAAAAGCCGGCAGTATGGATCGAGACCGACGGCTATTTTGTAGATCGTGACGGCAACAGGATAGACGACAATGACCTGAACGATCCCGAAAAAGCTCCTGTTGCATGGGTGGACAATGCTAAGGAAATGCACGGTGACGGCGACGGTTATGTGAGGTTCACTATCGATCAGGGGAATCCCCTGTTCCTGTTTGACGGCGAGTACGATCACATGGGCTACTATGGCAGCGGCGAGTTTGAAGTTAAGGGAATTTCGAGCGATCTCACCATTGAGATCAGACCTAATCCAAATGATGTTGTGACAGGTGAGCTGTCCGACTACAGTGACGAGCAGGAGGATTCACACGGCGCATTTGACACACAGGGTGTAACAGATAAGCCGGCATCAAAGGGGAATGATGATGTAAAGAAAGAGGGCTATCGTGTAACCTTTGTTACACACGGAGCACACATTGAATGTGACGGGAAAATGATAAACGATGGCGATACTGTTTATACATATGAAGCTGAGTCTTCATGGATCGAGACCGACGGTTATTTTGTCAATCGTGACGGTAAAAGAATCGAAGACAATGAGATCAACGACCCTGCCAACATTCCCGTTTCATGGGTGGATAATGCTAAAGAGCTGCACGGTGATGGCGACGGTGCTGTGAAGTTCAGATTGACCGAGGGCAATCCCATGTTCAAGGTCAACGGCGAATACGACCACATGGGTTACAGCGGTGACGGCAATTTTGAAATAATCGGTATCTCCGAGGATATTACCATTGAGGTAACTGCTCCTTACGGAAGGCTTGGAGATGTGAACGGCGATGATAAGGCTTCGGCTAAGGACAGTATGCTTATTCAGAGATATGCCGTTAACATTTCAGACCTTGACGATACACAGAAGGCTCTTGCCGACGTTGACAACAACGGTAAGGTAACGAACTCCGACGCTTTGAACATTTTAAGATATACGGTTAAGGAGAACGTTAAGTATTCGATCGGAGAGGAAAAAATTATTTAAGAGAATATAACACTGAGTTTTCCCCTTGTCCTTGCGGCAGGGGGAATTGTTATAAAAATTTTTTTATAATTTTTTATTTTTTTTACTGCGAAAAATCGGCAGGTGCTGTGTCTAATAAACAGAAGGCTGATTTGAAAAGCCCAAAATACTTAAAGGAGTGGAAACAATGAGTAAACAAATGAACAAAATGCTTGCCCTGCTGCTTGTGTGCTGCATGATGATAGGGACAGCAAGTACGGCAACAACGGCGAGCGCAGCGGAGATTCAACAGATTAGCAGTATGTCAGCTGAGGAGATCGACAATTTTGATGATGAATCCATAAATGATGTTGGATTTGTCACAGGTCACCGTATTACATTTAAATGTGAGGACGGTATTGCTATTATGCATGACGGCGAGCCGATAGGCGAGGACGGTGTTGTTTATACAGATGATATAAATTATGCTGCCGAGTCCCGTGACGAAGCCGAGAAGAAGGATTTCGTATTTTCCGTGGAAGAGAACAAGGATCATGATGTCAGTATTAATTTTTCTATCCGTGGGGAATATGATACCCTTAAAGGCATTAAAAACGGAAATGAAGAATACATGGACCCCTTTACATTTACATATGATAACTACGATTATTATGTAATAACCGGTATAACAAGTGATGTTTCGGTTAATGTCTGGTTTGGATATCCGGACGTTGGCTGCGTTGCCGGTTATTATGTGAATTTTGTAACAAACGGGTTTACTGTTTATGGTGACGGTATAGATTTAGACAATACCTTATATACAGGGGATATATTTCTTTGCGGCTTTAGTGAAGGTAAATGTATTCGGTTTAAAGACGCAGATAAGAAGGATATTACTTTTGAGGTAAAAGAATCCGATCCCGATTTCAGAATTACAGGTGATTATGAGGAGATCGCTGCCAACGGCGACGGATCATATACGATAACCGGTATAACAAGCGATCTGACCGTAGAAATAGTTGAAGGCTCCGAAGATGATCTTATGGCAGGACATAAGGTAACATTTAACTTTGATAAGGAAGACTTCGCTGTTTACGATAGTAATATCGACCATATTAATAACGGCGATACCGTACAGACCGCAAACATTAATACTAAATTGGAAAAATCGCCTTATCCGAAGGACTATACATTCTATCTGTATGAGTATCTGGATAAGGAGAGCGATATGGTAATTACAGTGAACGGTGATTATAAGGAATTAACTGATCACGGACTTTACTATACGATTGAAGGTATAACAGGTGATGTTACCGTCAATATCGGAGTAGACGACACACGCAAAAGCATAAATCAGGCCATCAGAGCGTTTGGTTCCGAATTTTTCAGACTAACATATCAGAAAGAAAGAGAAGCAGACGGCAAAAACGGCAGCAATATAGTGGTTTCCCCCTTGTCGCTCTATACAGATGTTTCTTTGCTTGAAAACGGTACGGCAAATATGACGCAGGAAGAAATTCTTGCTATGCTGACAAACGGTAACGATAAGCTCGGCGAGAATGACTTGAATGAGTATATCAAGAAGTACATGGAAAAGGCCGCAAAGAAAGATGTTGTTCATATGGCAAACAGCGTTTATATTTCAAACCGTCAAGACATCAGAGTGAACCCAGATTTTGTCGATACAGCTCATAATTACTATGACGCAGAAGTGTTCAGGGCAACACCCGATCAAGCTTTGGTAGATAGGATCAACAAGTGGGCTTCCGATCAGACTAAAGGCAGTATAGACAAGGTTGTTGACAACGAAGATATTAACCCAATGACGAACTCTGTCCTGCTGAACGCTATCGCTTTTGACGGCAAGTGGAATAAACCATACGAAGATGATCAGATACTGAAGGAAAAGTTCACAAATTACAACGGCACAAAGACAGAAGTTGATTTTCTCGACGATTGGCAGGATTATTACTACACCGACGGCAAGGCTCTTGCATTTACAAGACCATATGAGGACGATTACAAATTTGTTGCTGTTCTCCCGAACGAAGACGTAGGCGTTGACAAGTATATTGAAGAAATGGACGGCAGCACGATCACTAACCTGCTTAATAAAAGCTGTCGGGCAGATGTGCATACAAGAATACCGAAATTTGAGTTTGACAACAGATTTGAGCTTAACGACACAATGAAAGAGATGGGTATGGCGCAGGCATTTGACAAGTTAGAAGCCGATCTGTCAAGACTTGCTCCGAGCGTACTGCCATATAGAAATACTTTTGTAGAGACTGTCAGACAGCTTACCCACATAAAGCTTGACGAGAAGGGCACAAAGGCAGAGGCAGTAACAGTAATTATTAACGGAGATACCGATGCGTCTACAGATACCGATTACGATCTTCCGTTGGTTGAGATATTCCTCGACAGACCGTTCATCTTTGCGATATGCGATAATGACAATAATATTCCCGTATTTGTCGGTACGGTTAATAAGATGTCGGACGACGAAGGCACGATCAAGAATGACACCGATAACACAGACGACACAGACAACACTGACATTACCGATACGGATGTAAAGGATACCTCCGATCTTCCTAAGAAGGACACCGAAGACCCTGCACACGGCGACGACCGGATTGGTTACCTCGGCGATGTGAGCGGCGACGGCAAGGTTACCGCACGGGACAGCCTACTCATACAGAGATTTGCCATAAATCTTGTGCAGCTTGACGAAACACAGCAAAAATTGGCAGACGTTGACGGAAACAATAAGGTCACCGCAGCAGACGCGCTCAATATTCTGAGGTATTCCGTTAAAGCAAACGTGAAGTATGCAATAGGCGAACTGTTGTTTGGCAATGATATTCCCGGTGAAGTAACATATTATTTCCTTGCGCCCGAAGATTTTCTCCATGTTACAACTGATTATGCTAATGAGGAACAGGTTATCAATAACAAGATCGGGTTGGAGATATTTGATATCAACGGAAAGCAGATAATGAACGTTGATGAAATGGAGCGTGCGTTTGATATTGAAACTCCCGTCTACAAAGTTACTCTTCCCGTGTCGTCCGATTATGATCATATGATTTTTAAAGGATATGACGACCAAGACGGACGCTTTGTTTATTATTTTGTTTATTATTCAGATAGTATCTCTCTGCAGGATTCGCCCAAGAATTTTGACGGTATGATATATCTTCTCAACTGTGACAAGACCATTGGGGTTGAATCGATCTACAGGTCGGATGTAATTGATAATAATGATTTTATTCGTAAAGAGTATATCGAGTATACTGAAGGCGGCTGGTTCTCAATTGACCCCAAAAGCGATAACTATTACAGAAACAGCGATTATTATAAGACATATATTTATAATATTCTGTTCAACGCTTACTGGACAGAATATATATATAAATAAACAGCTGAGTTAATTGAATATAAGAAAACCCCGATTGTTTCAATGCAGTCGGGATTTTTTTCTTTTTATACTTGTATTTTCTATATGTCAGGTGTATAATTGAACCATAATTTTTGTTCGCTTTGAACTGAATTTGTGTACTATTATTTATAGCATGAGGTGATACTATGAAAATCAGGAAACTAACAAGTTTATTGTGTTCGGCGGCGCTTATTGTCTTAAGCGCATTGTCGCCCATGACGGGCATTTCTGCTTCTGCGAATCAGACGCTTGTCGATGTCCCGAAGCAGGAGATTGAGCAGAAAAAAGGCAATATCACGGAAATCGTGACAGTAGGCGGCTACACCGAGCTTCGCCCTGATACTGCCGATACTCCCGAAATGCCCGATGTGCTGAAAAACCGACAGAGCAGGCATCATGTTTTTGAGCGCAGAGAGGATCACTCTATCAACTTCAGAGGCGAGCTTATCATGCCGGGCGATACCTTCGAAATACCAAATGACATAACCCGTGATATGATCTATACTACCGACTTTTACGGACGGAGCGATGTATATGTCAACAAAGAAAACGGAAAGCAAGAATTCTACTTCGGTATGTACAGTCCCGAAAACTACGGCATAGAGGTCAAGGGCTCGGTCGATATTATCGAGTATGATGAATACGATTCGGGCGATGGTGTAAGCCTTGGCGGACAGCATGTAACAGATAAGTTTTTCAAAACGGCGAAAAACAACCTCAACTGCCCGATTATTATCGGACCTACGGGCGGCGGAGGAGACGGCCCGTATGTATTCTATGAGGATCACGATCAGCGCAGACAGCATACCGATGTGTGCTATACAGTCCTTGCGCCGTATTACTTTATTACATACAGGTTCATCAACGATATAAACAATTACGGCTATGCGTCATTTGACAAGCTGTTCTGGCCTGCGGGCGAGTTTGACGAGCTTGAGTTTCCCGAGTATTACTGGTTGTCAGACGAGCCGTATACTCTGACAATACCCAACCCCCGCATGGAGGGGCGTGCTTTTGACAAATGGAACAGCTGCGACACAACTATTTATTATAAAGATAACGAACCGAATAATAATATCAAGGGCGATTATACGGAGCTAAAGGTTCAGTGGACATATGACGTATTTACCGATATACACGAAGGGTATACTTTAAGCTATGAGGATTCAGACGGCAACATGGTCGAAACCGATACAGAGAACATATACAACGAATACAGGCTGCCCGAGTACTTTGAAGACGTAAATATACGAGGTGCGGGTAGTCTGACTATGACACCTTCGTTAAGCGGCAATCACAGAACGATTGAGTTTGACGCAAACGGCGGCACAATAAACGGCCGTGACAAGTGGCTTATCGAGGTCAACGAGGTCAAGCGTGAAGACGAAGCGAAATATGGCGAGGACGGCAGCAGCAGGATACCCGATGACGGTGATTTCGGCTTTGACATCAACGATTTCATACCCCAAAAGGAGGGCGATACGTTCCTTGGCTGGTGTTCGGATAAGACTTCGCTGTATACAAGCTTTGTAACTAAAGACAGCACGGTTGAGGCGTACCGTTATTTCTGGGAGGACGACGAATACGGCACGTTCACCGATAAATACACCCGTCAGCACCTTTATGCAAAATGGGCGAGCGAAACCGAAGAAGCCTTTGAGAAAAACGGCTGGAAGCTCTCTGATGACGGCATACTTTATGTGATGAATGACGAGGGAGCAGTAAACTGGGTAAAAGCATCACAGGCAGACCCGACTCTTGCGCCGAAGGTAAAGGGGATTGAACTTGGCTATAAGAGTGAAAAGGTTGAATATCTGCCGACTAACTTCTTCAAAGGCTGCACGCAGCTTACAGAGCTGACATTTGACGAGCCTGTTTCGTTTGGAAGCTATGCCTTTGATAACTGTCCGAATCTGACAGATGTCACGCTCAACTTCCCTCTGCAAAACGTATGGCTTGCGTCAACTGCATATATGGGTACGAATAAGGACTTTACTCTTCATGTACCCGATGAGTATTACGATGAATACAAAGACGCTCTGGGCGATTATGCTTATTTGCTCAATAAGCCGAACGGGCAGCGGTATCTGCTCACAGTAAACGGTGTTGTAATAACGGACGAAGCTCTTGAAACAAAGTGCGGAGACGGTACGGCAAAATTCGATCCGCAAACAAACACATTGACGTTGACAAATGCAGTTCTGACAGACAGTCTAATACCCCATTATGCGATCCATTATCGTGAAGATACGCCCGATCAACCATATATTGAGGGCAGCGCTGTTGTGTCGGAACTCGATAAGCTGACTGTGGTTATTGACGGAGAAGTTGTTGTAAACACGGTGGTCGATAATTCGTACGGGTCGAATCATGCTGAACTCCCGCTGTTTATCAGAGCATACGGTGATCTTGACATAAAGGGCAGCGGCACGCTTAAAGCTGTCAAGGACGATACGTCATTGATGTATACAGATAAAGAAACGATGGAGCTTGTTGAATATATCGGACCCGGACAGGTGAAGGCATATGTTAACGGTGATCTGACCCTGACCAATGTTACGGCCGAAAGATTGTATGCAAACATCAACGGCGATCTTAACGTCAGCGGCGCAGCGATCTACGGCGGCTGGATAAATGTATACGGCGTTGTCACAGCGGATCGTCTATCTGCAAAGGACTTCAATGCGCCCGCAGGAGATATGATGCTTGCGCAGGAGCTTGCGTCAATTAACCCACTCGGCAAGAAGGCGGATTTCAATAACTGCGATCTTGAATATACCATAATGAGCGCAGGCAGAGATACAGAGGAGCTGAACTTCACTGACAGCAGAATCGCTTTACTGCAGCAGCTCTGGGGCGGAGAGAATACGAAGCTCAATATAACAAATTCCGATATCAGTATTATCGGAGACGATAAAGTGCCTACAAGTATTCCCGAAGAAAATATTACGCTTATAAATGCAGAGATAGTCGCAGGAGAGTGGACAGATAATTATATTATGATAAAACCTGCAAAAAACGGTACGTCCGCTATTCTCGGCGACGTAAACGGCGATAACAAGGTCACTGCTAAAGACAGTATGCAGATTCAGAGATATGCCGTGAAGCTGATAAGCCTTGACGAAGATCAGCTTAAGCGTGCCGATGTTGACGGCGACAACAAAGTCGGCAATAAGGACGCTCTGAATATCCTCAGATATACTATCCATGCAAATGTGAAGTATCCAATAGGGATGTAAGCAAGAGCTATATCTACACGATGTTTGCCTGTGTCATCGCTTGCTCCTTGTTTAAAACCTAAGGAACCACTGATTAAATCACGTCCTTCGGACTGAGCACCAAATTTGCTTGCATCTTTTTGTCAAATTGCACTCAAAATCCTTGAAATACGTTTAATCAGTGTCTCCCTAAAATCCGGGAAAAATCGGGTTTAGGGAGAAATTAGGGTAGGTTTGTAAAGTTATATATAAATAAAATTTAAAAATACCCCTTATATACGGATATATATAACATAAAGACTCTACAACCCCCGTGACAGTCCCTTTATCCGAAAATCCCAGAATTAGCTCCGACTGTGTAATAATGCGCAGTTGGAGTCTTTTACAAAAGTATTAATGAAATTCTAATTTTCTTTTAATTGTTATATATTGACATTCCATTAACAATGTAATATACTTTTATTGCGGTTGACACCAACACATTTATTAAATAGAGGAGCGGTTATATGAGAAAAATACTATCAGCGGTTATTGCCTGCACGCTTGCAGCGTCTATGCTTACGACACCTGCTTTTGCTTTGTCGGAGAATCACGATACCGTCAGCAAATTAATCGAGAAAAGCGGCTACAGCGACGACATAGAAGTTATGACGGAGGACGGATATGAATATAGCATTATCAACGATAAGGTCGTTATAAGAGGCTATGCCGGCGAAGATACATTCCTGAATATCCCCAAGAAGCTCGGCGGTCAGAAGGTCAGTGTGATAGGCGACTATGCGTTTGATCATACAAATATCACGGGTTTCAGCCTGCCTTATGATGTTAAGGAAATAGGCAAAGGCGCTTTTGAGGGATGTCAAAAGCTTGAATCGGCAAATATCACCTCTGTAAATACTATAGGAGAAGGCGCTTTCTATGACTGTATAAGCTTAAAGGAAATAACGCTTAGCTCTTATTTGCAGGAGATACCTAAAGAAATGTTTTACAACTGTGTTGAGCTTGCCGAAGTCAAGAGCAATATCGAAACGGAAGGCTTTCACACAAAGACTATTAGCGACCGGGCATTTTTCTGCTGTAAGAAATTGTCCTCGATACAGAATATTGTGAACGAAGCGGAGAGTATAGGCTACGGGGCTTTTTCGGGCTGTGATTCACTCGTTGACGTATATCTGTGGAGCGATCTTGAAACACTCGGCAGCCGTGCGTTTGCGCTGTGCGATAATCTTGAGAGCATTGAGCTTCCCAAGACTATCACAACATATGGTTATGAGATATTCGATACCTGCCCGAAGCTTAAAGCAGCTATAATTCCGGAAGGCGCAGTTGTCATCAGAAACGGCGCTTACAAATTTGACGAGTCGATCACGGAGATTTCGATTCCCGATACGGTAGAAACGATAGAGGATTACGCATTTAAAGGGTGTACATCTCTCGGTTGGGTGACGATACCCGATTCCGTTACGGAGATAGGCAAGCGTGCCTTTGACGACTGCCCGAATGTCGTTATCTGCGGTTCGGCTGATTCTGCTGCATATAAGTTCGCTGCAGACAACTCTCTGCCTTTTATCGATACTTCGTCTATCCCTTACAATTATGAAGTAACACTCAGAGTAACGTCTGACGGCACCGAAAAAGAATATCCCATAGAGTATGATATTGATCGTGGCGGATTTGCTGCCGATTATATTCCCTCTTTGAAGGATATGGTTATGCTGAATTACAACAATAAATTATCTCATTACGGTTCGGCTAACGGAGGCGGATATGGATTCAATGTAAAAGATGATGGGGTCAGGGATGGAATTAAAGGTATTATTTTCTTCCTGACAGAAGAAACAGTCACAGACGAGGACGGCGACCCGAGGGTACAGGCTAAGGTAAAGTACGAGTGGTTGAAGAATGATACCGACACAGATACGGCAACAGATACAGCCGATACAACAGCCGATACCGAAACGGATACGGCAGCAGATACAGATACAGTCGATACCGAAACGGATACGGCAACAGATACCAACACCGATTCTGAATACACATCGGGTGATTACAGTTACGCTATCCTTGAAGACGGTACTATAAGCATTACAAAATATACCGGAAAAGACGAAAACCTCGTTATCCCGAGCGAGATCGACGGCAAGACCGTTACATCTCTCGGTGTAACCTCATTCATGATGAATCCGAGTATCAAAACCGTATCGATCCCCGACACTGTAACGGTTATTGATACCTATGCATTCAGCTACTGTATGAACCTCACAAGTGTAACCATACCCGACAGCGTGGTGACTATCTCGGACGGCGCTTTCCAGTATTGCTCAAAGCTTGACAATGTTGTTGTACCCGACAGCGTGAAGTCTATGGGAGTGAGGGCTTTCGGCGACGATACAGCCTTGACAAAGATCGAGCTTTCGGACAATAACACAACATTCGCTGACTGCGTATTGGACGGCTGCACAAGCCTTAAAGATATTTATTTCACGGGTTCGGAAGATGAATTCAATAATTCGGGGATCTCCGATCTTGACAGAAAGATAATCACGGATAACAATGTCACAGTGCATTTCAATTCACATATGCCTGCCGATACTCTCGATCCGAGCGGCTTTACTTATGAGTCGAATGCAGATCTTGACGACGGTTCGATCAAAATAACAGGTTATCACGGCAGCGCCGGCAATGTGATTATTCCTTCGGAGATTAACGGCAAAAAGGTTTCAAGAATAGATAATTACGCTTTTGAGAACAACGCTTCCATTACAAACGTTACGATCCCCGTCACTGTTACCGAGATCGGCATAAGCGCATTTAAGGGATGTTCTTCTCTTGCGGAGGTAACCATTCCCGAGAGCTTAACTAAGCTCGAGAAATACGCTTTTGAAGATTGTTCCTCGCTTGAAGAAGTGATTCTTCCCGAAGGTATCACTAATATCGAACCCTATACATTTTCGATGTGTACTTCTCTGAAAACCGCAGTTATCCCCGACAGCGTGACAGATATCGATTCCAACGCATTTTACGGCTGCGATAATGTTACAATTTCCTGCAATTCAGGGTCTTTTGCCGAGCAATTCGCAAAGGAATATGGTATTCCTTATGTAACTTCGGGGTCGAATGTGAACCCGACAGGTATCCTCGGCGATGTAAACGGCGACAACAAGGTCACTGCTAAGGACAGTATGCAGATTCAGAGATATGCCGTGAAGCTGATAAGCCTTGACGAAGATCAGCTTAAGCTTGCCGATGTTGACGGTGACAACAAGGTCGGCAATAAGGACGCTCTGAATATCCTCAGATATACTATCCATGCAAATGTGAAGTATCCGATAGGAACAGACGTATAATTATAATACTATTATCGCTCCGACTGTGAAAAAATATAGTCGGAGTGATTTTTTTATGATAATATTGACAATTGATCGAAATTTTAGTAAAATATAACTGAATATTATTTTAAGGAGGTCACTCTATGAACAAAAAACTATCACATAACGTGAAACGCCTCACGGCTGTTTTGCTTGCGGTCTTTGTGCTGGTCGGCGGTCTGCCCTCAACCTTTGCGGCAGACTTGTTTGATACAGTCATCACGGCAAGCGCAGACGAGGCGGTTGTAAGCACCTATCAGGATTTGGCAAATGCATTTGCAGCAGGCGGAGAGATAAAGCTTGATGCAGACATCACAATCGGAAACGACGATGTCGGTCAATACGGCTTACTGTATGTCGAAAAGGATGTCGTTCTTGACCTTGCAGGTTATACGATCGCAGATGAATCCAACAGGGGTGGTGGTCAGACTATTACGGTGTCTACCGGCGAATTTACGCTCAATGACTCTGTCGGCGGCGGCAAGATCACAACAAGCGATAAGTCGTATGTTATCTTCTCGTATGGCAGCGAAGAAGAATATGGCGATATCACCATCAATGGCGGTACTCTGCAAAATGTGAGAGAAGATCAGACAAAACAGACGCAGGTCATCTACATAGGCGCTGATAAGATCAATCTCACCATTAACAACGGAACATTCATCGGCGGCAGCGGAGTTGTCCAAGCTTATTGTCCCGTCACAATCAATAACGGTGTATTCATAGCAGCGGAGAATACCAATGAGGCTTTGGTATGTTTACGCGATTCGGTTATCAATAACGGATATTTTAACGGAGGTGTATATTTCAGCGACAGATACACCCATACCGTCAAAGGCGGATATTATTCCTCAAAGCCCTCAAAGACAGCCGAGGGTTACGTGTCTGTTCCGACAAACGACACAGACGCACAGAACGGCGTCGACATTGATACATATAAGTACAAGGTGATCGACAAAGCCGATGCAAAGCTTTATAAAGTCACCACAGTGTTCAATATCGAATCCGATAAGCTCCCGAGCGAGCCGATCGAAAAAGCAGAAGGCGAAGAGCTGTTTCCTATTGAAGTTCCCCCCGAAATTAAGACAGCAGACGGCAAGTACTATACCTTTGAAGGCTGGTATTGGGATGAGGATTATGAAGATCCTTTCACAAAAAATCCCTACATATCGAAAGATATGACGATCTACGGTCTATATGAGGAGATAGAAACCTGTACCGTAACAGTAGACTATAACGGTCACGGCGGCAATGAGGTCAGAACGGTCACAGGCGTACCCAAGGGTACATTCGGAGATGAACCCGTATTGCTTGCTTTGCTCGGAGTTGAGGAGTACAGCTATGGATATGTCGATGCGGTTTATGACCTGATCGACGAAAAGGGATATGAAGCTATCATTCCTGCCGAGGACGGATATGCCCTCATTGTATACCTCGAACAGTACAACGAGGAGTATGTGGCTTACGGCTTGAAGAAAACGTACGATTCGTGGGATGATTTTCATGATGAATTTGACGAAGGGGTATATGTTACAGAGGACACCACATTCTATCTCCAGTGGTCAAAGATAGTGGACAGTGTGGAGATCGTTTGCTCGGAGCCTCTTCTCTGCGGCGCAGAAAAAGGCTCGTACATTGACTGCTTGTCAGCGGCAGAAAACAGTGGCTGCACGCTCGAAGTGGCTGTTGAATCGGGCAACTTCAATGATAATAAGTATGTGGGCGGCAAAGAATACAGCTATAATGCGTCGATCTATGCAAACTATGGATACGTGCTGGATAATAACGCAGCTGTTTGGTCGACAGGCGCTATGGTCGATAGTTTCTATCGCACAGGTCCTATAGGTCCTATTTATCCTTCAACAGACAGCGTTCCGTATACTTCGATGATCGGGAATTATTTTTCCGTCAGATGCGAACACAAATGGGGTGAGCCTGAAGATGTTTCCGCAGAAGAAGCAGCAGAACACGGTTATCATAGCACTGCAGAAGGACGCACATGGCAGAAGATAACCTGCTCGGAATGCGGTCAATTCATTTATGCTGAAAAGGCAGCAGAGGGCGAAACTACCTACAAGGTGACAGTCAAAGCAGACGGACAGAAGGATATTGTCATCGAGAATGTCCTTTCGGGAACAGATGTGAGCACACTGCTCAATGAAAGAGCCAATACGTCAAGCGAGCTTTATCACCTGATGTATGACAGATATAATCTCAGTAATTTGTTTATCGGCATGACAACAAAGCCGACCTCGGAATATGAAACAACAGCCGAGCTGCAAGCAGATATAGAAGCCTTCGGTAACAGCGGTGTTATAGTTGAAGACGAAGATGTTATCGTTTATGCTCATCGCCTGAAGAAGATCACCCCCGAGATCATCTTCAACAGCGTTCCGAGATGCATGGATTCCGTATATGATGAAAACGGTATCGGTGTTCTCCCCGACATCAGTCTGCCCGAGGACACACATTACAGTATAAATATAGGTGTGAACCCCACAACGAACGAAGAAGAGCCGATGTACAGATGGATTTTCAGTATAGATGATAATTCCGATATGTTCAGAGGCGGTAACGAGTATACTTTTGATATCGTTCTGAAGCCTGATGTAGGATACTACTTCGGTTGGATCTTTGACGAAACTCCGGTAATAACCGGAACGGATCATGAACTTACCGACATGAGTCCTTATCAGACGGGCAGCATGGGAAGCTTTACAGACTATCTTACTTCGCCTGTCATGTACACTTATTCTATCCCCGTATATCATTATTATGACGAACCCGAAGTGGCAGATACAGTTCTGCTCGGCGAGTCCGTATGCACATCTCCCCGCATTGAGTATCTTGTATACAGGTGCGCAGGCGAGGGCTGCGACTACGAAGACGATATGTATGAAACGAGATTAGTCCCTGCAGAAGATCACGACTGGGACGACCCGACATACACATGGTCGGAGGATAATTCTATCGTTACGGCAGAAGCTGTGTGCAGGAGAGATCCCGAGCATACATTGGTTGAAACAGCAGATACGGCTTATCGTGAGACAGAACCTTCAAAATGCGAGGAAGGCGGCAAGGGCGTTTATACAGCCGAGTTCGAGAACGATATTTTTGAAACACAGACAAAGACAGTCGATCTTGCTCCGACAAAGCACGACTGGGAAGAACCCACATACACATGGTCGGACGACAACACAGTCGTAACTGCGAAGCGTGTTTGCAAAAATGACGAGAAGCATATAGAAACCGAAACTGCAGACGCTGTTCGTGAAGAAACGAAGGCTGCAACCTGTGAAGAAACAGGTGTTGACACATATACGGCAGTATTTAAGAACAAGGCTTTTGAAACACAGACTAAGGAAGTTGAAACAGAGGCTTTGGGTCATGGCTACGGCGAGCCTGAATATGTATGGGCAGACGATAACTCAACTGTTACCGCAACACGCACCTGCAAGAACGATGCAAGCCATGTTGAAACAGAAACAGTCAAGACAACGTATGAAGTTGTAAAGGAAGCAGCAGTTGGCGAAGAGGGTACGGGAAGATATACCGCAGCATTCACCAACAAAGCGTTTGATACGCAGACTGAAGATGTTGAAATTCCCGCATTACCCGAAACAACAACGGATTCAACAACGGATTCGACAACAGACACAACGACCGATTCGTCTACGGATACAACTACAGATACTACGACCGATTCGTCTACGGATTCGACAACGGATACAACGACCGATTCGTCTACGGATACAACTACAGATACTACGACCGATTCGTCTACGGATACTACTACAGACACTACAACAGACACAACAACGGATACGACAACTGACACAAGCACAGATACTTCTACCGACACAAGCACGGATGAACCCGAGTCACCCGACACACCCGATACTCCTGACACGCCTGACAAGCCGATCAAAAGACTTCTCGGCGACGTAAACAACGACGGCAGAGTTACGGCAAAGGACGCGCTGCTTGTTCAGAGATATGTAGTAAAGCTTGCAAAGCTTGATGAGATCGAACTGCTTGTTGCAAATGTTGACGCCAAGGGCAAAGTGACAAACGCCGACGCACTGCTGATACTAAGGTATGCGATCAAGGCTAAGGTCAGCTACCCGATAGGCGAAGAGTTCATAGCAGGCTATGAGAAATAATTAAGCGATCAAACAGAAATCCCCCGACCAGATGAAGGTCGGGGGATATTTCCTTGCGCAGGGCGATGTATTTCTACACTATCTCCACATTGTATTCCTTGAACCAGTAGTCAAGCTGCGCTATATATGCGAGTATCTGCGGCGCACGCATGAGCTGACCATACCATGGTGAGGAGATGTTGTCGGGGTGTTCGATTATCTCCATAACGCCGTCTTTGTCGAGGTAATCGAGCAAGGGAGAGTCTTTGTTCTCCAGTGCTTTCAGCGCCCCCCGAACAGTGAGGTCAAAGTAGATCGGGTTGTGCGTTTTCGGGTAGGGGCTTTTCTTTCTCCACACTATGCTTTCGGGGAGAAGCTCCGAGAATGCCGCCCTGACGATACCCTTCTCTCTGCCGTTCAGAGCCTTGATTTCCCACGGCATATTGTACGCATACTCTACGATTCTGTAATCGCAGAACGGCACACGCACCTCTAAGCTGCCGTACATCGAGCAGCGGTCTTTCCTGTCAAGAAGCGTCTGCATGAACCAGCCGAAATTCAGCATGAACATCTCTCGCATACGTCTTGTGTGTCGGTCGTCATCGGGCAGACAGTCGGTGTGGTTCACCGTATCGAGATAACGCTGTCTGACGTATTCCTCGCCCTTTGGAAGAACTCCGTCTTTGAGGATACTTCTGCGTATATCCTGTGAATGCGACCACGGGAAGCAGTCGTCAAAGAGGATCTTTTCGTTGTGGTACCACGGATAACCGCCGAAAAGCTCGTCGGCGCATTCGCCCGACAGCGCAACCGTGAAATCCTTTTTCACCTCTCTGCAAAACAGCAAAAGCGATGAGTCAACATCGACCATACCGGGCAGGTCACGAGCCTTTACCGAATCAAACAAGGCATTGTAAAGGTCGGTGTTGTCGAGTATTATCTCATGGTGGGTCGAGTTTGTGTGACGCACCATGATATCTATGAATTCTTCGTCAGAATTCGGCTGGAAAAGACTCTTTTTGAAGTACTTCTTGTTGTCGGTATAATTCACCGAATAAGTGTGAAGCGGAAGGTTCTTTTCCTTGAAGTGCCTCGCTGCGGTATCGGATATTATGCTTGAATCGAGTCCGCCCGACAGAAAAGTACACAGCGGAACATCGCTGACAAGCTGCCTTTCGATAGCGTCTGTGAGAAGGTATCGCACACGGTCTTTCGTTTGAGATACCGAGTCGGTGTGGGGGTGGGCAGATATTTTGAAATACCGTGTCTTGATGAGTCTGCCGTCTTTGTATACCCCGCATTCCCCTGGGAGAAGCTCGCCTATATTTCTGAATACTCCCTGACCGCCTGTTCTGCCCGGTCCGATAAAGAATAATTCCATCAGTCCCTGTTCGTCTATCTGCGGTCTGACCATAGGATTTGCGAGCAGGGCTTTTATTTCCGAACCTGTTATGATACCGCCGTCATAATCATAGTAAAAAAACGGCTTTACTCCGATAGGATCACGGGCAATGAAGAGAGAACGATCTCTGCTGTCGTATACGGTGAAGGAGAAAATTCCGTTGAGCTGACTTGCGCACTGCGTTCCCCAATGGAGATAGCTCTTTAAGAGTACCTCGGTGTCGGAGTGTCCTTTGAACTCATAGCCGCACCGTGAAAGCTCTGCACGCAGCTCGTTAGTGTTGTAAAGCTCGCCGTTATAGACAAGACAAATGTCGTGTTCTCCGAGGGTCGCCGTCATAGGCTGTTTGCCGGTTTCGGGGTCGATCACAATAAGTCTGCGGTGCATAAGGCATATGTTGTCTTTAAGATACATTCCTTTTTCATCGGGACCTCTCCTGCAAAGAGTACCGCTCATTTTTTGAAGCACGTCGGTTTTATCGCATAAATTGTCATGCTCGGAGTACCATACGGCAAATCCGCACATATTATCGCCTCCATATAGATTATTATTTAATATATTATGCTTTTGATTTTGGAAATATTCCGCTTGTGCATATCAGGAAGGATATGACCGATATCATCAGCGCAGCGCTCCCGAAGTATGTAACGGAGGATGTCTGAAACGAAGCTTCTTCTATATTAGAGAACACATCTGCCGATATAGATAGAACACGGCAGATAAGATATGTCACCCCCGAGCAGAGTACACCCGATACGATCCGTGAAAAAAAGAATGTTAGCTTGTTGATCTTTATATCCGTTACCGCAGCGAAGATCTGAAAATGAACGCATAACCCTCCAAACCCTGCGCAGAGGGCAGCGAGATAAACAGGCAGTCGGTTATCGGCTAAAGCGGTGCACCCGTCCGTAACCTCGCAGATACAGCGGACTATTATGCCTGTCGGCGAATCATGACCGAATCTGACGAAGTATTCCGCAAGCTCGGTAAAGCATGAGAACAGCACAACCATAGAGCAGAGCATAGCCATGCTTTTGCAGGCGGCTTTGCATGAGCAGACAAATGCGTCGGAAAAGGACATATGATCACGATTGGAATAATCTTTTGTAACGAGCGGTTCTTTTTTCTTTGAGAGCACCCCGAGAACTATGCCCGTAAGTATGCTGACCGAGGTCTGTACTGCGGTAAGGATAAGTCCGAGCTGCGAACTGCCGTAAAGCTGCGAACCGACTACGCTTATCAGGAAGCCGGGTCCCGAATTAACACAGAAGAACAGCATTCTCCGAGCCTGTTTGTCTGTGATGACATTATGCTTGTACAGCGAATTTATACCGATCGCTCCCACAGGGAAGCCTCCGACAAGGCTTAGCAGGATAGTAACGCCTGCCTCGCTTGGCAGCGCAAACAAGCCGGTGGTGATTTTTGAGAATAATCTTCCCAGACGCTGTGATATACCGTACAGCACAGTGAACGATGACAGGAACATGAACGGGAACAGCGACGGTACAAGAACGTTCATACAGCTTTCGATACCGTCCGATGTACCTTTGTTTGCGGCTGACGGGGCGGCTATCATTCCGATGCATAAAAGGAAAAAGAGCAAAGACGAGATCAAAAATGACAGCCTGTCAAGCTTTAAGGTTTTGTTGTTCAATGAAATACTTCCTTTCTGTTTCGGTTACTCAAATGTATGACCGTTCCGAGCGAAGTATTCCTGCATGAATAATGACCGACGGTCATATAATGCATTATCGGGGTGATAGAATGAATAACGAAAAAAAATTGCGCGACGCCGTGCCTTATGATTTTACGAACAGACCCGTGACGGAGCTTCAAAGCAACAGGCGGCTGACGATAGAGGGGTGCAGGGGGATCGCAGAGTATACGGATGTTTCTATAAAAATAAAAACCTCTGACGGTACGGCGGCGGTATACGGAAGGGGACTAAATATAACTTATCTTAGCACAACGGCAATAATTGTCGAGGGGTATATTAACAGGATAGAGTTTGAGGAGTGGAGATAAAATGATAACTATACTGCGTTTTCTCCGAGGGTACATAGATCTCGCAATAAGCGGAAGTCTGCCCGAAACGTTTCTAAATATAATGACCAACAGCGGTATTTCCGTGTGGAATATCAAAAGCCGTGAGGGGGTAATTTACTGCAGAACACTTGTTCCGAATTACAGGTATATCTGCAGGTTGTCACGCAGAAAAAACGTTCGTGTTCGTGTTCGGCATAAGCACGGAGTGCCGTTCTTTTTGTATCGGAATAAAAAGAGGGTGGGAATCTTTATCGGAACTGTCTGTTTTGTATTGATCTTCACGATCTTGTCGAAATTTATATGGTATGTAGACATTTACGGCAACGAGAATATATCCTACAGCAGAGCAAGAAAGACGATGGAGGATCTTGGGGTATATGAGGGCGCATACAAAGAATTCGGCAGTCTGAGGGATCTTCAGAACAAAGCGCTGATGCTGTTCGGCGATGTGTCCTGGATAACGATAAACACCGAGGGAAGCACGGCGGAGGTAAAGATCACCGAAGCTGCCGAGGAGAGCCGCGACGATAAGGAAAAGCACTATAATATCATGGCGAAATGCGGCGGACAAATTATTCGCGCAGACGTGCAGAAGGGTATGCCGTATGTGTCGGCAGGCGACGCCGTAACAGAGGGAAGTCTGCTTATAGGAGGGTTCGTTCAGACCGACTCAGGCTCGACAATTCTCGACACGGCGCAGGGGACAATATGGGCAAAAACGGAGCATAGCGAGCGTATTGCATTGCCGAAGCAAAAAGTGTATCACGCATATGAAGACAGCTTTGTTACAAGGCAGAACGCAGACCTGTTCGGACTGAAGCTTCCGCTTGAAATGAAGTGTTTGTCACCCGATATGCAGAAGATGAGCTTTTATACAGAATCCTCGCTTGATTTTAAGGGGAAAACAGCGCCTGTTTCATTAATAAAGGAGCATATATTCTATATTGATACGAACCGTGAGGAGATCGCAGAGGAGCTTGCGGAAAGAGAATTCACAGCGGAAATGTCGCTGCTGGAGCTATTCTCATACAGCGACAAAAAAATCACCGACAGAAATATCGCAAGATCTGTCGATGACGATTATTTTTATTATGATATTAAATATTCATGCGAAGAGGATATAGGGCAGAGGGATGAGATCCTTTTCGATGAAGATCCTTCTTATTGACGGCGGCGGGCACACGGCGGCGAGTCGCCGCTGACGTTACGCGTTCGTAGTTTATTGTGGGTCCGACATCAAACTCGCATCCGACTACATGAGTTAACCCTTGTATCGGAATAGAGCTTGTCGCTAAATCCGTGGAATATCTCAATAATCCCATTAATCCCATTATCCCCTTAATACAATAGTTTATTTTGGATTCATGGAAAAAGTCCTGATTCTATGCGGGTCTGTTCATGATTCCAAACCCCTTTTTTATTTTGGAATGATGG